>CAINFV010000032.1 GCA_903848235.1 Chlamydiia bacterium
CCTTGATCTGGAGATGTGCATTATGATTTTTTGCCAGTTAAAACTTGGACAAAATGGGTGGATTTGTCAAGATATGTCCATATTTTATCGAGCAGTTACTAACCCTTTTCTCACGTCGCGAATGGCTGTTTCCCTTATCAACGGAATCCAGAGTCAAGGTGTGATTGCTACAGCAAAGCACTTTGCGGCAAACAATCAAGAATGGAACCGGCATCATGTGAGCTCAGATCTTGACGAGCGGACATTGCGAGAGATCTATTTACCAGCCTTTGAAGCTTCCGTAAAAGAGGCCAAAGTTGGTGCGATCATGACTTCCTACAATCTCATCAACGGAATTCATGCCTCAGAGCACAGTATGCTCAATAATGACATCGCCAGGAATGAGTGGGGGATTTGACGGAGTCATTATGTCAGACTGGAATGCTACCACGCTTCATTAGCCGTTGGAAGACACGTACGAGTTTGTCTTGTATAAGAGTATCTACCATTATTTCGACTTGGCAAAGTCGAGATAAATCCTTCATTTTAGCGTGTAATGGCCTGGATTGTACTATATGAGACCTGTTTTATGGTGCAATCCCATTATTGCAGCATAAAACTTCGGGTTAGACCATAAGACGGCAGGTGCTCATATCGGGCGTAACATCTTCATCCTGAGTGGAATTATACTGTTTTCCCACAAGTTCGGTAGGCTGTCTTTGCGCAGTCCTTAAGCATCATTTTTCTGTCACTCGACTCCTAACGTCTATTTGAGGTGAGTATTAATCGATGACGACTGGTATCTCAATGGTCTTCGCCGGTGGCACATCTTTTTCCCATGGTCTGGCGTAGACGACCTGCATCGTCATAGATCCTTTCGATTCAGCACGAAAAGTAAATGTGTATGTGCCACCAGAGCCTATAAGGGAGGTGGATACTCTGAAGGATTTGAGGTAGGGCATCTCTTTAGATGCGACTTCCCATAGGTAGCCTGTTGTTGGATTTCCTTCTAGCTGCAGGGTTAGTGTGTCGCCAACCTCTAGGCAGACTTTTTTTCCATTTTCTGCTTCTGTGACAACGACATCCTTAGCGAGGGCTGCAGTGGGAAAGGACATGGCTGCTACCAGCGCAACAAAAGCGATGTTGAAGAATTTTTTCCTGATAGGTGCCCTTTGGCATATGGATAAAAGATTTTCGTAGTCCATGGTAGAGTCTCCTTGTTGGCGTCGTGTCTGCATATATACACTTTTTAAACCCATGTTGCTACCTATTCACTGGAAAACATGATGTTTTACCATTCGTTTATGCTGAAAAGCGCGCTCCAATTTTGGGAACGGTGACTGTTCTTTCGAGGAGCTCCCCAATCTGTCTGGGGGTGATTGGCAGTCCTGTGTCAGCGATGATCATGTGGGTGCCTTCTTCTTGGGCTATTTCTCTGAGTACCTCTTTCTCATATGACTTCAGAGTCTGTGCTGAAGTAATGCCGTCCCAGCTGTCGTGAGTTTTAAGCCAATCGAGGACGGCGGCGATACTAACATCGGTGTCATCAAAGTGCAGGTTACCAAGCTTATAGGTCTTTGTATGCATGTAAACGGTGAACAGTCGGGAACAGATGGCGCGGAGTTGCTCGAAAGAAGGCGCGGTGCCAAGCGCTGCGCGGAGTGCGAGATAGGCGCTGCTTGCCATAAGGTGAAGATGCATGGCGATGCCATCGCAAGATGACTGGTGAGAATCAGCGTTTAAAGAGCGAATTTCATCAGGCCCTCCGGGCTGAAAGCTATATCTGATGGCAAAGCTGTCACGCAGAGTCTGGGTATGTTCTGCGTCAAGACGTGCTGTGTCACCGGCAAAGTATACATCGCCATCGAGGGCGTTGGACTGGATGATATAGCCGTTAAAAAGCGAGGTTCGTGCAGGTTGACTTTGATTCCCAGAACCATGGTTCGCTGGCGTCCCGCAGATGCCAATCTGATAGGTTTTCCCGTCGATATCTTGCACCTGGACGTCGACTCGTTCGAACCACCCGACCTCTACGACGCGTGTAAAGCCCATCGAGCGAAGGCGTTCTCCATCGCCTTTTGGGACTACCATCAGAGGGTTGAAACGAAGAAGCTTGGAGAGCGCTGCCGGTGAGAAATGATCTTGATGATTATGAGTGAGGATGCACACATGGATTGGAGGGCATTTTTCAATAGCGCACGCAGGGTCTGTCATTCGGGGGTAGAGGAGTGCGTTAACATCCTCTTCGATAGGATCGGTGATGATATTGATACGTGAGTGTTGTCCTCCTGCTTCGCGGACAGGGACTGAAAACAAACAGGTGGCATGCCCTATCCAATACGAAGAAAATTGCGTGGCGTCAGCGGGCTTTAAAGACATGGGAATGGAGGCGGTGTCGTAAATATCATCAGTCGTTTCATTATTTCTGAAATAATGAAACTGATTGAGAAAGGGGAGTGACAGTCCAAAAATTCGTGCCACAGCCTGGATGATTTTTATGGATACACTTGCCAAACGTTCTAGCTGAGTCAGCAGCCCCATGTGTGCCATTTGAAGGAGTCCCTTGACGACGCTGAACGGTTCTCCGTAGTAATACCGTCCGTCGACGATATTTGGCTCCCGCGTCTTGGCAATACTAAGAGGGCCATTCACTACATGTGCTAGTCCTACGGCGCAGCCTCTAATAGAATCAGGAAGCTGGAAGTGAAAGGTATGATGTGCGGCGATCTCGTTGATCATGGCGTTTGTCGTTGGCCGTTCTTTGGCAGCTTCAAAAAGCTGCTGTGTCCGTAGTGCTGCCATAGCCCAATTATTGACCTCTTTGACGTCAACCTGCTCTGGCTGAATCTCGAGCATGTGCTCTGCATAGGAAAATGCTTTGTCGAGCTTCTCGGTAACTGTCTGGATATCGGCAACTGAGATTTTTCTGGTAAAAGCGGCTGACAGCCAGTCGCTACAGCACAGGCTTTCGTCCTTCTGATCAACGTACAGCGTCGTGGTGGTGGCTGCTGCTTCAAACACAGCGTCAAACGTTTTGGTAAATGCACAGTCGAAGATTGAAGTCATAGTTGCCTCAGATTGGGTTGAATTGGACTTTAGCATTTTTGGGGCCCGATTTCGCATTCGTTCTCTCTTTAGACTTCTTGCATTTATCATAGATGGCCTAACCCAAGACGATCTATGATAAATGCAATCGTCTAAAGAGAGAACGCTCTGCGAACTCGATGCCTCAAAAATGCTAAAGTCCAGTTGAAAACTTTATGAGAGATGATCTTATATTTCGAAATTAAATCAATAAAGATTCGATAGGTGCTTCACGAAGAAGCTCCTCCTATCATTCGCTGGTGCTCTCTATTTTTTTCCTCTTGCGTGCCTAGCATGCGGACGGTTGTTATGGTTCGGCCGCCCTGTTCATTTTTAGAAAGAGCGAAGTGAAAGTGAGCTTTTGATGCCACCTGGACGAAGTGAGTGACAGCGAGCACTTGGCGCTTTTCTCCCATGGCGGCGAGCGTCGATCCCACGGCATGGGCTGTCATGCCACCGATGCTGGCATCGATCTCATCGAAGAGGATAGTAGGAACAGCGAAGAGGTCCGCCATCACCGCTTGCACGGAGAGAAAGACTCGTGCCAGCTCGCCGCCACTTGCCGCTTGGGATACATCTAACTTTTTTTCCCCAATATTCGGAGTGCAGAAAAATCGTATGACATCTTCTCCGGTGGCAGACCGCACTGTAGGGGAGACGTCGATCTCAAAGACGGCTTTTGCCATGTTCAGACGTCGAAGCTGAGCTTCGGTGGCTCTGGCAAGGTGCTGTGCAGAGGCAAAGCGTTTTTTGGTGAGGGTTGCCGCCAGTTTGTCACAGGAGGATTGTGTAGAGGAGATCTCTCCATTAAGCTGTTCTAGTTCTTCTCCTCGGCCTTTCAGGGAAGCTAGCTGCTGTTCCATGGTCTGTTTGGCATGGAGGATCTCTTCTTGTGAAATGCCGTGCTTCCGTTTTACGGCGTCGATTTGTTTGAGCTGGCTGTCAATTCGTGATCGCTCGTCGTCTGAGTGGTCAAGTGATGAGAGTTGACGTGTGAGTTCATGAGCTGCTTCCCTCGATGACAGGCAGGCTGTGTTAAGAAGCTCAACGATAGGGGAAAAGGAGGGGGCAAGAGCGGCAAGCTTTTCAGCACGCTGTGTCAAACGAAAGAGAGCGCTTTGCACAGGAGTCTTTCCTCCTTCAATCTCTGCGAGTGTCTGAGAGGCAATCTCAAAAGTTTCTCTTGAGTGTTCGAGTTCTGTCAGCCGTTGAAAGAGGTCGATGTCGTTGATACTGAGGACTTCAGAAGAGGTAATTTCTTCGATCTGTGCTAAGAGATGTTCGATGGTGCGCTCTCTCGACGGTTCTTCTAACAGAAGCTGTTCTTTTTTTGTTCTTAGCTTTCCAAGATAATGAAACTGTTCTTGAAAGTTGTGCACAAGGGGCTCGAGGCGAGCATATTGGTCAAGGAGCTGCCGAGCAGTTTCTGGATCCTTGAGGGCCGAGCATGCATGCTGATCTGAAATTTCAATCAGTGAGGCTCCAAGGCGCTTGAGAAAGCCTAACGGGATGAGGTGGCCGTCGATGAACGCTCGTGTTTTACCAGAAGCAAGGAGTTCTCGGCGAATGGTGCATGTAGGGCCATCAATTTCTACGTCTACTTCGCGAAGTAGAGATTGTGATGCTGCTGAGAGGTCAAACTCTCCTTCTATCACAGCCATTGTCTGCCCATGGCGTATGGCACTAGCATCGGCCTTTTCGCCGAGGAGAAGTCCTATAGCGGTGAGGAGGACGGACTTGCCGGAGCCTGTCTCTCC
>CAINFV010000033.1 GCA_903848235.1 Chlamydiia bacterium
CTGCGGGTGCTAGCAGAGGGTCCAGTTCTTGAATAGCGGGCGGCGTGTCCTCTTCCGGGTCATCGTCAATCACCGAACTTTCCGATAGATCAACAGAGAGAGGGGGTGGAGATTCTGCGCGCATTCCGGCTCTCACAGTGGATCTGATAGTCCCCCTCGCACCTGGCATCGTACGTGCAGCTTCAAGTGAGGGTGAGTCAAAACTGTCAAAAGCTCTGTCCATAGGTTTCGGGAGATCTATGATAGAGTATAACGTAACATTTTCCGGAATGTCCCGATTAATCACTTTTAACCTTCTCAATGCGGCTTCCGCAGGTGTTGTTTCATCACTACTTATGCTCCCTAATGTTTTTCCAGTTTGAGCTAAAGTTCTTTTATGACGATTCGTAACAGTCAAACATGTAAGGATTGTCCTAACGGGTTCCATGCACTCAGCAAGTGGGGTGTCGGCGGTAGGGGGGCGTTCTTCCATTTCTTTCAGCCATCTCTGTAATTTTTTCTCATTGTCATCAGAGGAGGTACCAGAAAGTATGTCTTTTAACCTACCAAGCATCTGCGTGCTCTCTCTTGCTGTTAGACGAGCCCCTTCGGCGAGCGGGGCGGTGACGGCAGCAGCTTCATCTGTGTCCATCCCCTGGAAATGACTACGTACGGCCATAGGCATAGAGACGTCTTCTGAAGGAAGGTCCTCAAGTGTCTCCGATAATTTTAAATTGTCAATAGTGATGTCCTGAGGAAAGCCAGGTTCACTCTCTTTGAATTCATCCAAAAAATTAATTACGGATGGTGTTAAATCAGTAACCAGAGATTCATTATGACTGTCTTGCGCGTCAAAAAAATGTGCAATTATGACAAATTGTTGATAAGTGGCATAAAGTTGAGACCCTTTTTTATGGGTAAGTCCCTGTGCCTGTTTAATCCATTCTTTTACATTCGCTCGAATTTGTTCTGCGGGCGCCCCTGCTTTAAAAACATCAGTTGCGATAAGTGACATCACATGCCTTTCCTCCGCAGTAACAACTTGAGCGGCACTTTCGACAGCAGCGGCACCTGCTTCTTCCTCCGCATCCCATCGGCCACGTGCCAGGGGACGGGGTGGGAGACCAGCCGCTGTATGTAAGCTATCAAGAGTGATTCCTTCTGGCGTAATATTCGCGAGACTTAAAGCGTCGAAAGCGAGCATTGCTTGCGTTGTAACCTCGGGGGGCGCTTTTCCTTCACTCTTAAACGCCGAAAAATATGTAAGCAATGACTTAACGCGGGGCAGGCATATGCCTAACTGAGATTCATCTGCAGGGTGGGTTTCTTCCACAGCAGCAACCCATTTCGTTAAACCATCCGTAAGTGTATCTAGAGGCGGCTGATATGCACCCCGCAATGCAGTACCTGACAAATAATAGTTTAATTCTGTAAAAGCTCTTTTCTCAGCTTTTTGTGCCTCTGTTTCTGGAGCTTCCGCTCTTCTTACTGATCCGCCTCTGAAGGTCTGTCTAGCGAAAGAAAGTGGAGCAGGACTTGAAGAACCAGATCTGCCGCGAGTGTGGCGTAGACCTGCGGCACCCTGTTCGACTCTCGCCCCGAGGCCTTCTGCTCCTGATAAGGGCGTTATGACCGAGGGTGGTAATTTTAAATTTGCTAACGAAAATTCCGGTGGAAAACCAGGTACATAGGTGTGTAAAAAATCCAAAGCTTTTTCCACAAAATCTGTAGGTACTTCTATATCCTTGGCGCGCAAAGATTTTTGCATAGAAAAATAGTCAAGAATTTTCCCAACAGAGTCCCTGATAGTATGAAAAAGGGACTCTACTGGAACATCGACAGCATCTGCTTTACTAAGCCACTCTTTTAACGCATCTTGAAGTTCGGATGGATTGTGAGCAAAATCTCGAAAATCTTTATTTAAACTCTCGGTCAATTGCTGTGCGACTGCATTTACACTGGGTGGAACAGCTGACACAGGAGCGGCGTGTCCCACGTCCGGAGGGGGCAATTGTAAATGTGCTAAAGTAATGCGTTGGGGAAAGCTGGGTATTCTCCATTTGATATATTTTAAAGCCTCAGTAGCACCTGCTGCACAATCGGATATAGTCTGAGGCACACCTCTATCCTGAGCTGTAAAATACAACTGAATTTTTAAACACGCTTGGAGGATAACATAAAGCTGAGTGCCACCTTGAGGTGGGGTTTTATTTGCCTTTCTGATCCAATAATCTAAATTTTCTTGAATTTGTTTTGGAGAAAGCCCGCTTCTAAAAACATTAGTCGCTAACTCGGAAATCAAACTATCGTCACTCTGGTGAGCTGATGCAACACCTGCGGCTTGGTGGGCGCGCGGTCCTGGTGAGCGGCGGTCTGCTGGTGGGGGAGTGCCCAGAGTTCCTGAAGCGATCGCGAGGTCTCTCGTTGCTATTCTAACAAGATTTCGGAATGTTCCTGACTCGGCCTGCATTCCATCCAAAAACTGTTGTTGCCATTGATCTTTATTAGGGCCTGGTGTGTAACCAGGACGAAGGGTGTATCCCGCGACGCCAGCAACCCGCTGTTGCTTCACATAGCTCATTGGGGTCTGGTACATTCCTGTCCCTGTCGGGCTTAACGCGTTGCCTAAATTCTTAAGATACCGATCCGCGGCATCCTCTGCGGCTTTTCTAGCATCGTTAATACGACCCGTCTCGAGAGGCTTTACGGTGCCAATACTCAACTTCTGAATTAAATCTACTTGTTCTTTAGTATACTTTGTTTGGGCAGGAGCTCTGGCTTCATCCTTCATTTTTTTTATCAGGGCTGGTGCTTCACCCTCAGAGACGCCCGGAATAATAACTCTGTCCCCTAAGAAAACTACGTCTTTGCCATCAACGACAACTTTATTTTCCTCAAAGATGGGGTCAAACCCATGGATCCTAAAAGCGTCATTGACATTTCTGTGGAATTCACAGAGTGCATAGTCCTCCTGCACCTTATCTTCTTCTGCTGCAGGTGCATCTAGCGGCAGTCTCGCTACAAAACCCTTGGCAGCTACAGTTGTCTTGCTCAAACCATCGCTTAATTGCGCTGTCTGAAGGTCAGCGGGAAATATCGGAGGTAGCGGGGGGGTCGCCACAACTGGTGTAGGGGGCCCTGGCGGTCGTTCTGCTGCTTCTCTAATGGGAGGACGGGCAACATGGTCTACAACCACCTCCTCTGGCGCTAAGACACGGGGCCCTTCCGCAAGCGGGTCGTGCGGTGTGGGCGACAATCCTCTCCCTACTCCTAGTGGATCTCCTCCTCCTTGCATCTCTTTCCTCCTTAATCGACCTCAACCATCGAACATCATGCTTCTTTATCTATGAAAACATCGCATGTTCTTTGCAACTATTTTCAACAATTTAGTACAAGGAGGAGAAAATAGATTGACGACCTGAGGGGGGTAGTGATGGGACAGACGCTGATTGTGCATAGTCCGTTGAGCTTAGCGCATGAGACAGGGCCTCGATATATCGAGGCGAAGAGCCGCTATGCGGCGATCATCAATGCGCTGCGGCAGACGGGGCTTGTTGGACAAAGGGTACGGAAGGGGTCTTCTCTCCTGGGCTTTGAACGTCTGTAACCTCTTCGATTATCGGAGGTGCTTCTGGGTCAGCAAAGCATAGGTCCAGTCAACTACCCCTCCTTAAAGGGATGGGCTTGTAGCTGGCTGCAAGGGCCGCTACCATTGGCACGTTGACCAA
>CAINFV010000034.1 GCA_903848235.1 Chlamydiia bacterium
CAGTCATATCAGTCCATTCTTGATGAATTATGTTGGTAAGAATTGCAAACTCTTGAGATTCTTTAATATCATGTTCTTTCCAATAGTCAGTTAATTTGTTTCTGGTTTCCTGGCCCATCATTCGTTGTTGAATCCATTTTTCAGATCTTCCATGTTTTTGCCAATTTTCTCTTGCTCTATTCAAAGACTTTTCAGGATCTGAAATTTCTTGCAAACGTTCATAGCCTACTTTTGCTAACCAAAGTTTTATCGGCTCAGCCTTGGGACTAGGAATAGATTGAATCAATCGTAATATCGTCTCAACATTAGCCACATCTGTAAGATATTTTTTGCCATCAGCAGCTTCCAATTTCAGTCGGTTACATTTTGTAACCGACTCATTTCCTGTGCGACTGGCATGGCATAACACTAAGGAATGAAAGATTCCTATGGGCCCGATAAGGGGAACTAATTAGCTGAACAGCAAGGGTGTCCATCGTGAGATGGAATCTGAAGGAAGCTGAAGGCGAAACGCTGGCCTGACGAACAGGAAGTCTGAACCTAAACAGACGGCGTATATGAGGCAGTCAAGTCGGACAAGGGAGCGGGATCCCCCAAAGTCCAATACTTATACGGAAGGCTTGAATGTAGATACGACAGGTATAAGCGAGAAAGTGTTATGCCTTACCCGGTGAAGTCTGTGAACATGTCGACTAATACCTGACACAAGAGGGGAACGACGACTAGCTGTACCTCGAAGAGGGGCAGTGAAAGAACAGATGTCAGCAGCGGGCATAGTAGGCTAAGAGATAAGCCGAAGGTCCAAACAAGAAAACAAGAACGGAGACTCAAATTTCGATGAACGTAAAAGATGCAGAAGTGATGGAAGAAAAACCAGACTCCCACTCAAGAGGTAGCGGGCGGAACCTGCGAAGGGTAGAGATAGGTGAGCATCCAACGAGCACGGCAATGAGAGAGGAAACCGCTCAAGAAACAACTTCTTTAATGGAAGCAATACTCAGACGAGAGAACATGAAAACAGCTTATGAAAGAGTGGTAGGGAATAAAGGAGCCCCAGGAGTAGATCAGCTGACTACAGGAGACCTTAAAACTTATCTACAGAAACATTGGCTACAAATCAAAGACGAGATGTTGGCAGGAATCTATGAACCGAATCTGGTTAAACAGGTAGAAATACCTAAACCTGATGGAGGAGTACGAAAGCTTGGTATTCCTACGGTGACAGATAGACTGATTCAACAAGCAATGCACCAAATACTCAGCCCTATTTTTGAAGAGAACTTTTCTGAATCCAGTTATGGATTCAGGCCTGGGAGAAGCGCTCACCAAGCTATACTTAAAGCAAGAGAATACATTGCGGAAGGTAGAAAGTGGGTGGTTGACATGGACCTGGAAAAGTTTTTCGATCGAGTTAATCATGACATTCTAATGTCAAGAATTGCTCGAAAGATCAAGGATAAAAGGGTGCTACTACTCATCAGAAAATACCTTCAATCTGGTATCATGATAGGAGAAATAAAGACTGCACGAGAAGAGGGAACTCCACAAGGGGGTCCTTTATCTCCGCTGCTATCAAATATTCTGCTGGATGATCTTGACAAGGAGCTCGAGAGAAGAGGACATAAATTTTGCAGATACGCCGATGATTGTAATATCTATGTGCAGTCTGAAGAGGCTGGCAAAAGGGTTATGGAATCAATCAAGAAATACCTTGAAAAGAAGCTTAAATTGAAAGTTAATGAACAGAAGAGTCAAGTAGCTAGGCCGTGGAAAAGGAAATTCTTAGGATACACAGTCACAAGCGGTAAACCTCGAATAAAGATAGCTGATAAATCTATCAATAAACTCAAGGGTAAAGTGCGTGACAAGCTCCGTAAAGGTAAAGGAAAAAGCTTAAAAAGTACTATCGAAGAGCTCAATCCTCTCCTTAAAGGGTGGATCAATTACTTCAAACTAACAGAGATGAAAACTCCTCTGGGAGAACTGGATCAATGGATCAGAAGAAAATTCAGACGAATCATATGGAAACATCTGAAGAAACCACGAGCCAAGATAAAAGCCCTTATCAAACGTGGGGTAG
>CAINFV010000035.1 GCA_903848235.1 Chlamydiia bacterium
CAGTTTACGGCCAAATCATCTTGTTTCTTGGAGCTTGCGCCGCTCCTGCATCTTGGATAACATGGCCACTTTGGGCGGATTTGGTTGGGCTGCTCGCAGCGGATGGCCGCCTGCCCGTGTGCTTGCGTGAGCGTCGCCCTCTGGGCCTGGACTGCATCGCTCCCACAGCTTCCCGAGCATGAAATCCCGGATCAGAAGCAGCGAGGCGGGCATTCTGGCGTCAGTTGCCGTCCTCCTACCTATCCCGAATACCCGAAACTGCGCCAACGGCCGCCTTCTGTCTATCGATAACGATCCCTCTTTCTAGAAGAAGTCTTGAGCTATTTTGTTCCAAGCATTAGCTTTCTATAGGAAAATATTTAGAAACAATCAGATAGGTTCTTATTCTTCATGATTTCATAAGATATAATGGGACGATTATGGATATAGAGGATAAAGGCAATAAAAAGCAGGTTCCAGGTCGCATGGATTTTATAATGGAACCTGAATTCATCTCTGAAGATGAAGATACAATTACATTTAAAGCAAGAATGGTACCTGATCCCAAAAGATACGAATTGTTAGAAAGTGATGGAAAAACTGCTTATTTAGATAAGTTCACTCGTACACTTATTCCTTGGGATGAATTTGCCAAAGCCATGGAAAATATGAACGAAATTCCAATTGTAAGCACAATGCCAAAACAATTTGATTTCTGCACATACCTGAAAGAAAGGAAATCTGAAATATTAAACCATTGGGATGAAAAATACATTATTGGGGAGAGTGAGAAACCCGCGGAGAAACTTCTAGAAGAACTCGAAGGAAAGGAATCATATATTGCCGTCCTTTACGTTGATATGGAGGGTTCAACCCGCTTAAGCTCACAAGTAGATTCCGAAACATATACAAAAATAATGAAAATATTTTTAATGCAAATGGCCAAGATAATAGATAATTTCAGAGGTTATGTTCTAAAATTCGTGGGTGATTGTGTTATTGGCATTTTTCTAGCGGAAGGCAATTTTCCGAACACATGTGATAACTCAGTCCAAGCTGCCATGTTAATGTGCAGTACCGTTGAGGATGTTATCAATCCGATTCTTATTCAGAAGGGTTTACCTGAAATTGGATTTCACATCGGTGTTGATATTGGGCTAGTCCGAGCAGACAAATTTGGAGCTCTTGATATAGCTTCATTTAATGATTTAATAGGCTATACGATGAATTGGTAGTCTCCCTATTTTGTGTTGTTTATATCAGGGACTACCACCATCATCAAAAGCTCATTGATCGTCCACACATGATCGGTTAACCCTGCCGCCATAGCGGCAGATCTGGGTTCCCATCGTCGCTGGCCAAAATCAACCTCCAAACGCAATGATTTAACAGGTCGCGTCAAGTTGTAAACCCAGTCCTCCCAAGCGCAAGACGCTTCAAGCATTTCTTCCTCTTTGGAAAAGGATAAAGTCTTTCGAACCATTCGCCCATTCATCTGCCGTGAAGTCAGATTCGTTCTTTCAACATAGGCAGTATTGAGACCCATCAGACGAGGAACCTC
>CAINFV010000036.1 GCA_903848235.1 Chlamydiia bacterium
CCCGCAATGTTTTTAGACTAGAAGGTTCTTGGAGGGGGTGCAACGTGTCACATCGCATTGCGTCGATAGTGTAGCGGTTATCACTAGGCGTTGCCAACGCCTAAACTCGGGTTCGAATCCCGATCGACGCATATAATTACCGATTCTGATTTTGGTTCTAAGACATAGATGTTTTTAAACTCAATATTCATGAACGAAAAACTATTTTGGTTAGCACTGCTCTGTCGTATCTCGAAGGCGATGAGAAAATGGAAAAAGACCTCAGCAAAGAGTCCGTAAAACATCTTCTGGATCACTGGATAGAGCACAACGAGAGCCACAGCACCTCTTTTCGGGAGAGGTCGACGCAGATCGCCAGGGTGAGCGAGAAGGCAGCCCAGGACATCCGCGAAGCTGCAGAGCTTATGGACCAGTGCACAGAGATGTTGAAAAAGGCGATGCAGGATCTATAAAATCAGGAGAACATACGAATGGAGCTAGTTTACGTTTATCCAATGGAAAGCAGCAAAGACATGTTGAAGATGCTGGACGAGGAGTTCTGGAAACGGCTGGGTCCCACCATACGAGAGTGCAAGGCTATGGGTCGGGACTTGGATGGCATGTGCATCTACATCAAAGCGCGGGACGAGCTGGCGGAAGAGGCGCGAAAGCTGCTCGCTGATACGGCTGCCAAGGAGCTGAAGGGCGAGGAGGGTGAGAAGCTGATGAAGGCCTTCCGGGACGAGGCTGAGGCGGCAGAGGCAGGGATGGGGGCGATGTTTGGGTAGTTTGACCGCCTCTTCATCTTCTAGTTTTTATAACAAGATTTATCAGATGGGCAAAAACTATCTGCCTTTCTTCCAAGTTCCGCACGGATGTTACGCGCTGGTGTGACTGGGCGCACTCAAGGCCATGCAGGTCCCCCTAACCCTGCGCGCTGCGGGGAAAAATCTATGAAACCCTGCCCTCTATTCTTGGACATATTTGAGAAGGCCCTCAGACGGAGCGTATATCCGAACATACTCCACGCCATTATGGTGGGAGAAAATTTATATTGAGCAAAGGGTGGCAATAAATCGCCGATCCGACACGGATCGTAGAGTTCACCCAAATCCTTCATACTTAAGAGAACATAAGGATCAAAAATGAAGCTCAAGATCACCGTCGACGGTCCAAAGGTGCATGATGTCGGCTACCGGGTGTTCTTGCTTAGCATGCGATGAACACGGCCCTTCCCGGGCTCTCTACCCACAACTGGGAAGAAAGCGGCCAACCGGAGGTAATCGCCCTGGTAGAAGGAGATGAAGCTCGAATCGAAGCCTTTCTCAAGGCTATTGAGAAGAATAAGCCGGAATTTGCCGAAGTCTCCAAAGTTACCTCAGAGCCTTATGACAGCGACGTTGGGCGAACCAGCGAAGTAGCTATTCTTTGCTCATTTGTTCAACTGGACAAGGCCATTCCGCTGCTCTTAGACATTGGAGATGACCTTAAAGCGGTGAGGAAAAATATTGATACGATCCCTCAGATTAGCGAGGATCTCAAAGCAGTGCGAAAAACCACCGACGCGACTCTTGAAGAAATCAAGGGCATGAGGGAAGACATTCAACCTGGGTATGCCACTAATTTCAGGCAAATGCAATCCGATGTCAGGGCGATAAAAGAACGCCTGGGGATGCGTTGAGCGCATATAATTTAACCCAGCACTTCCTCTACGGAAAGCCTTCTTTTCCATTCACGACATTCTCTTTTCGCAGCTATTATTACGAATTCCCAAGGTCTGCAAAGAATCCGTAACGACTATCGAACCGGATAGATCACAACGATGGCCACAGAACCTCTTTTCGGGAGAGGGCGGCGCAGATCGCCAGGGTGAGCGAGAAGGCAGCCCAGGACATCCGCGAAGCTGCAGAGCTTATGGACCAGTGCACAGCGATGCTGAAGAAGGCGATGCAGGATCTATAAATAGTGGCAAATGACCTCTACATTCTCCATGTTATCGATTTTCTTGAATATCATCTTTTCTATCCCTTCTTCATCTCAGCCAGATCATTGATAATCTCGAC
>CAINFV010000037.1 GCA_903848235.1 Chlamydiia bacterium
AAGATACGTTTCTCGTAGATTGTGTGGCTGATTTTCCGACTTCGTCGCCTAAATTTGGCACCCTGCTTTAGGGAACTTCTCCTGTAGAAGCATTCCTTGCTTCTTGGTCAAGGCTGCTCAAATTTCCAGCGGGAATCGCTGATAAAAGTCCACAATTTATTGAGCTGCTACGAACCCCCCCCGACTTGCAACAAGATGCTTCATTGAGAACGCCATTCCCAGACGATTTGACTGATATTGAGAATTCTTACAGATGGGATACAGAATACAGCAGAAGTTATGACAGCAGCAGTTGCCAGACACCGCTCAGCGGCTCAAAAAAACGCAAAAATTCAATCTATCCTCTTGCACTGTGTAAAGATTTTTGCTATATAAATTTTTGATATACCAATTTGAGGAGGCCTCTATGTCATTAAATGCAGATGTCCTTGGAGCAGTCGGTCAACTAGCTTTACAGCACAATCTCATAGACCCGCAGACTAAGGATTTAAAAAAAGGCTGGGAGCAGCACATTGCTGAAATGATCAAAGACTCCAAACTCGGAATTGTAGGTGAGAGCGGCGCTCCCCTATCTAGAGTAACTGTCCTCACTGACACTCCCCCAGAAAATGCTCGCGCAATTACGCATGATGAGATGGTATCTGTTGTCCAAGTCTGGCTCAAGACAACCCGCCCACCAGCCGAAGAAAATGAAACTCTTTCGTGTGTGCTAAAAGGACTGAGAGAATACGAGATCTCTCTCCCCGAACATTCATCCGGCGACCCCATCGAAGATGCTAAAAGGCTGAGGGGTATTTTGGATGACCTCATTGCTGCGAATGAGGCGAAAACCGCAGCACCAAAGGGTCCTCCACCACCACCTCCACCTCCACCACCTCCACCACCTCCGCCTATTAGAGCTGCCGCCGCCGCCAGAGGGCATGGGTCACCTGGCCCAACATCAGCAAGTCCCCCTCTACCAGGGGGGGTTAAGCCGAAATCAAGTAAAACTGTACCAGGATTGATGGAAGAATTAGGAAAAGGGGTGAAACTTAAGAAAACTCCCCCAAGGGAAAAGGCTGCGCCTGCGAAAAGCTCTCTCGATGTTGCCTTAATGAGATCAATGGCGGCACGACGTGCAACACTTGAGCCAGGAAGTGCAAAAGATAAATCAGGACGTGCAAAAGTGGAAGAAAGTTCGGATTCTGAATCGGATACGGATTCGGGTTTTTAATAAGAGTAGACGCGCCACGGATACAGAACAATGTACTTCCCACATACGGTTGTGAAGCGATTTACAACCGTATGTAGTCCAGCGGGCCTGTAAAGGCAGGTACTTGGCAAAAAAAGTCTCATGGATTCGAAAAGAACCTTCGGTTTCCCAACCTGACAACAACGCCACTCTCCCCATTCTCCCTAAAATGTCCCCCTTCTCCGATAAAGTTCTGGCACTCCCCGCCTATGACACGGTAGAATTCTCACTTTCTGTTAACTCTATTTACGAACATATATTGTATGCCATCTACTACACGACACCCCCTCTCTCGTCCATTCAAAAATGGTACCTTCCTTAGGCTCGCCTGCATCTTCTTTTTCTGTACCTTCCTCACCCGTACTACCTATTATGCCTTGGCGGAAGGGTTCTGCCTCAAACGCATCGAAGCCCCTATTTCTTTTCAAGGCGATATTTCTGTAAAACCGCCCTCTAAATCAACCTTAGAGACTTTATCGTCGATCACTCATCAGCACTTTCGATATCTGAAAAAGGGGTCTCAAGCGTACGCTTTCATAAGCGATGACGGACATTACGTCCTTAAGCTGTTTAAGTTGCATCACATGCAGCCTGCCGAATGGCTCCAGACAATCCCAGCCCCAGGAGTATTACAACGATATCGCGATAATCTCATTCGTCGTCGTAAATACCGAATTGAACTCACGCTTACCAGCTACAAGCTCGCTACCGAGAAATTGCTGCAGGAATGCGGTCTTGTCTACGCACAGGTTCTCCCCTCACCTGAATTCTCGCTTCCCGTCACCATCGTAGATGCCGTCGGGCGTCGATATTCAATTGACTTAAGCCAGCATGGATTTGCCATCCAAAAGCGTGCAGAACTCGTCATCCCTTCCTTCGAGCGATGGATCAAAGATGGCGACTTTCAGCAAGCAAAGAGTGCCATCGATTCTCTCGTAGCTCTCATTACTGCTCGTTCGATAAAAGGGGTGCAGGATTCCGATCCAGACCTTCATAAAAACGCGGGGCTCATCGGCACCAAGGCCGTCCTGATCGACATCGGCAGCTTCTATGCCAATCCTTCGATCGCGGATCCTACAGAAATGCAACGTGATATGAAAAAAGTCTTCAATAACTTTTATGAGTGGCTGTCAAAGCGATCCCCATCTCTTGCTGACTATCTTAAGGCCAAACTGGAATCTCCTGAAGAACTCTGTATGTCACCAGCAGAGTAATCAACGGTTTCACTGATATCCAGCTAAGGCGCATAGGAACCAGCCTAGAGGCTATTTCTTTTGCGGGTTTTTCGGCTTAATGATGAGAAAGTTCGAATCATAGGTTAGGACGCCAAGGAGAATAGAGCAGATAACTCGATCGATGTGAACATCGTATTTTCGGGTGGTAGAAAATGGATTTTGAGTGAGCGGGTCTGCCACCGTAATTGTTTTGTCGGCACGATTATACCCACTCAAAATGACAAAGTGACCAGTTGGGATTCCACAGATGTCATCCGGAAACTGCACAGGAGGCACCTCTCGAGGAGATCTATACAAAAATGTTGAACTCAGGCCGGTGAGGATTGGATACCCTTGACTTAAGTATCGCCGCAAGACATCTCTTGTCACATCCCCCAGCTTAACTCTCCCACCACTCTTGATAAAGTCGATGAATGCATGACTCGTTCGTGTGAGTTTTGTATCAGACTTATGGAGCATCTGCTCTTCGAGCTTCGCAACGAGATCGGTGTCAGGGGTCGTAAACCATGTAGGATCGAGCAGCTGAAGGTTGCAAGAGTATAATAACGCGTCAAAACCACGAGAGAGAGCGTGAGTGCCAAGCCAGACAGCAAGGGTACCGCCATCTTCAAACGTATGAACTTCCTGTATCACCTGTTCTAAGGAAATATCATCATCGTAGTATCGATAGACGGAGTGCAAGGACGTTGGCCCGCATGTCGCATCATCAGGCTGACCTAAAATATCGATATCAATGGAATAGCTTGAAGGAAGTTCACTTGCAGGTAGCAGACCTGTTGGCATATCGTTCTACTCCTCTTTTCTTCTTGAGAAAACGCAAACTATCAACAAGACGTGGTAACCACGCATCCTGCCACAACTCAGTCTTTATTGACACGTAGAGAGACTGGTTAATCTCAAGTTCAATACCAACATACCTGTCGGGAGAAAAAAGACGCCGCAATGCTGTCACATGGCCGTCTGAAACACCCTTATAGGGCGCATTCATGCGAATGCACATCGAACAGTGAGCGGCCAGTTCCTGACGAAGGGATAGACTCAATGATTTTTCATCAGCACGATGGGGGTCATAGAGGATCCCTAGATCCATCGGGCGTTCCACCCTTCCTAAGATAGGCGTGAAGGTATGGCACGAAATATGAATCACTGTAGCTCCAGAGGCGATCTTCTTTTCAACCAGCTGCCGTACGTTCGTGCGAAAAGGGGTGTAATATAAATCGAGGATCTCTTGCTTAGTTGTGCTATCCAACGTCTTGGTAATAGACGAAAACAAATGGGGATTGTGCGCCGAGCGATTCAGATCGACAAGAAGCCGCGTATATTCCCCGCAGAACAATGGCCAGGAGAGGCTTTTGGAAATCTCCTGTGCATAGTGCTGTGCGCCAATATCATAGCCGCGATGGCTTTCAAGCAAAGCACTCTTCTTTGAAAAGATAGAACGGAACCGGGGTGGAACCGCATTCGACGCATGCTCACAGGTAAGAACCCAATAACACTCCACCTTAGCATCTCCAAAGAGGCACGTTTTCCTTTTACTGAAAGTAGTCCCCGCTGCCCAAGCAATCGCTTAACGAACGATAGATCTCTTTTCTCTCATCGACCGTTTGGGCTTCTTTCCACCGTCTTTCAATTCTACGTGCTAATGATCCGTTGCGTATTAGATGCTGCTGCCGGGAAGCCACAGCTGACTCTCCACCTACCCAGAAAGGACGAAGCATCTTCTCCCACAGCTCAGAGACGGTGATGGGCTGGGTCTGCCCGAAAAGAGCTAAGTAGTCGCTATGGTCAATTTCTACCGTGTCCCCTTCTCTAACGACACGAAGAAAAAGAGCTGCCAGATCCTCTGTGGAAATCAGAGTGTGAGGAAGCTCTCCCTTTTGAATTTTACGGACAAAGTATTTGAGGACATCAACGATGGCACAAAGGACGGCGAGATCCATCCCAGGACACTCTTGGGTATCGAGAATGCGAATTTCGATCGCTGAGCGATCAAAGCGGACAATCGCTCCCCTGGAATTCAGCCACTCCTCTTGTAAGATGTTGTGCTCATCGTAAGGTGCGATATCCCTCCACATAGGGTGAAGGATCTTCTGGTAATACTCCTCGGCACTTGCTATGGGCTCTGGAATGACACCCCCACAAATAGAAGGGATTTTTCGCTGGTTATGACGATAAGTCTCCAGGCGGGTGTCCAAGAAGCCCGTCAGCTTTCCATCAGCTACAGGGGAGCTAGCAGAAAGTGCGGGGATGATAGGGAGCAGCCAGCGAATGGCAGAGTGCAATGCCTTCAGCTCTTCGTCATGTGCAAACGAAATATTGAGGTGAGCACTTTGAAGATTTGCCCAGCCGTGACCTCGGCAGTCGAAAATCCTGTTATAGGCTTCATAGATCACGTTTTGGCCGTGGGGCCATAATCGAGCTTCTTCGAAAGGATTCATCCAAGGGTGCATCCCCGAGGGCATCAAAAAGGCATTAAACTCTTCTAAGGCTCTGTTGATCTTTTGGACATGCTCTTGGAAATCGTGGTCGACCGTCTTAAGTTCAGGAATCGGATTTGACGTTTTCAGTTCAATCACATGAAGGGCGAGCTCATTAGAGTACGAAATTGCCCCTGCTTCTACCTCATTGCAAAACGCCCCAGCGAATTTGTAGATAAGCTTATCGGCGATAGGGAGAACGGCAAGGGTGGTCTTGTCACAGATCATATATTCGAGCTCGATACCATATCGCTCGAAGAGTCCCCATGATTTTTTAGCTAACGCCATACTTCCCTCGTTCTACTCGTGCCAACAGCCCCCCCATAATGCGTAAATACAGATCGTCTTGGAGGACAAGGTCTTCGACGCCGCTGTCGATACTCTGATTATCGTTGACTTCGATGACGTAACATTCACCATCATGCTCTTTGATATCAACCCCGTATAACCCATTCCCAATGAGATTAGCCGCTCTGAGAGCTGTGCGGACAACTTTCTTCGGCGCCATGGAGACAGGGAGGGTTTCAGAGCGCCCAGACAATGTTTTCCCATTTCCCAGCCGTTCGTATATCTGCCAGTGTTTGCGAGCCATAAAATACTTACAAGCAAAGATCGGCTGTTGCTCAAAAACGCAGATGCGCCAGTCAAAAGCCGTGCGTATGAACTCTTGCGCTATCAACATGTCGGACTTATCTAATAACTCCGGCAACTGCGCCAACAGCTCTTGTTCTGTTTCTACCTTTGTCACGCCATTTGAAAAAGCACCGTCAGGCTGTTTGATCACACAAGGAAATCCTAGCTGGCTTCCTACATGGTCTACATTGTCAGCATGAAGGATAAGAGTCTTTGGAGTGCGGATCTTATATCTATCCAACAGCTCTGCTAGATACACCTTGTTGCTGCATTTCAGAATGGATTCTGGGTCATCGATAACAACAAGCCCTTCTGCTAACGCACGTCGTGCAAAGCGATAGGTGTGGTGGTTGACAGCGGTCGTCTCCCGGATGAAAAGAGCGTCAAATTCAGCAATGCGAGAGAAATCCTCTTTATCGATCAACTCAGCATCAAAGCCGATGTGTTCTGCGGCCTTCATGAACTTGGCAATAGCACGCTCATTCGAAGGATTAGAATCGTCGGCTGGGTTGTACAGTATAGCGAGGTCGTACCTGAGATTTGCTTTTTTCTTCTGATTCACACCACGTCGTAAATATTCGCGTGCCGTCTGAACGACAAATTCAAAGTGATCTTCAGGGATTTCCGTTGCGATGAGGGGCGTGACGTTTTGAAGTTGCCACTTGTTATTCGCTTTTGCAAACTGCGCTGTGAGAAGCGGCGCTTGAAATTGTTGAAACAACCGCATTGAAAGGCGGTCGTGACATTTTGAGACGTTATGCCCGAAATAAACGCTCAAAATAAATTTATCAGATTGAATGTGCTGCAAACTCTGCTGAATCAGCTCATCGAGCTCGGCAGACACAAACCGGACCATCGTCATGGACTTTAAGTCCTGGATGGTCTGGACGCTAGGAAGAGGTTTATGCCCTCGTGCTTGGGCAAGCAACGAGACATAGTATCCTATTGACTGATAGCGGTATGAACGGCATAGGTTAAACACCTTGGCATTCCGTTCCATGGAAAACCGAGCTTCAGTCAAATAGCTCTTTGCAGCAACGACCTCGACTTCTGGAAGGTCTAATCGCCAGTGCTGTGGATTGTTAACAACTACAAAATTCTTCATGCAACCGACAATGATACTTGTTGTTCAATTTAAGTTAGCAATGAAAAGATGACATCCGTTACAAGAGGGCAACTTTTTTTTTACCACAGGGCACGCCCTCCTCAAACCTGAATTCTATGAATTGTTTCATACGACACCAAAACATATTAATAAACCGAGATATTGCCAACGCCGAAGGCCGCGGATCCGAGGCTGCGAAAACACGCTCAATATTGCTCATAGGGGCTTTTTTTGCAGCAATGAAGATGAGGCCATCGGTAAAGAGAGCAGCCAACTGTTCGACTTGTTTGGGTGTGTGGTTCACCTGGCTCTCTCCCTTCGCCCTCTTCTTGTTTGTTCTGCTTAGCCAATATTCTCTTTGCGCCAAAGAGTCAAGAGCCTGTCTGTATGGATTGATTTTTTGCGACACAATTTCTGAAGACATCAGAAAGATGACAGCTGCCGATGCCGAACGGATACAAGCAACGTTCAGCACCATAGCAACGCTGACGAATATGAGAGCAAAGATCTCCATTATCAATGCAGATGCCAGTTCTCCTATTCGCCTCCAACAGTGGATTCTCTCCATTCATCCCCAAAAAAACGATGTTGTGTTTTGCTATTTTACCTGTCACGGATTTCGAACTCCCGAACAACAGACTCCATGGCCACGGTTATTTTTTCCTCATCAGAACACATCCGTTGATGGAGCCTCGATTCTCAACGACGTTAGGCGACGAACCCCCCGCCTTACGATCATTATCTTTGAATGCTGCAATTCTGTGGTCCATTACAAAAGCAAAGGGGTAGTAGGGGCTCTGCCACCCCCCTCTCTGTGCGCCACTGGCACTCAAGAGCTTTTCAATAATCAATCTGGCGTTGTCATCGTGTGCACTGCAAGCCCAGGGGAAAGGGCATTCGGGATCCCCGGAGGGTTCAATTTCCCAATAGGAGGGATTTTCACCACTTGCTTCCTGTCTTCCTTGTCAGAAGAGAGCAGCGCATCACATCCACAGTGGGAAACGCTTATGGAAAAAGCCTCCCTGTATTGCCAATATTATACAAAAAACATGGCACAAGCGTCGCAAACACCATATTCTGTCATCAGCACAAGGAAGGCTTGCAAAAATTGATCAAAAACCATTTATTCCAAGAAATTCCACTTCTTACACCGGGGTATCTATGAGATGGCTTACGTTCTCGTTCATTATTCTCGTTCACGCTCTTCTTCCTGCCCGAGAAGCAAAGCCAGTATTACGCGCTCTTATTGCGTGCGATCTGACGTCAAAAGAGATTCGCCCTGGATCTCGTGCTGACTTAATCCGCATGAAAAAAAGTTGTATTGCGATTGCACGCCAGCTCGGTATCACGCCAAAAATCACAACGCTTCGGGGAAAAAAATTCTCCGTAAAGCGCGTCTCCAACTGGCTAAATGCCATTCCCAAACAGGCAAATGACATTGTCTTTTTCTACTATTCTGGCCATGGGGGAAGGTATAATACGCTGAAAGACCCTTGGCCTTTTTTGATCTTCCCACTGCCAAAAAATCCTCGTAAGGCAAAAACTCTCATGGGAGGATCTGTCTATAAACTATTAGCTCAGAAGAAACCTCGCCTTTCCATCATCATTTTTGACTGTTGCAATAACTTCTTCCAAAGCAAAGATGCGGCAGGTGCCGTGTCGCCAGTACCTCCAATGATCACTTCATCCCCTATCCTCCCTGGCCTCAAAACGCTCTTTCTTCAATCTAGAGGCATCATTACCTCATGCGCCGCACGGCCTGGTGAAATAGCGATTACAACCGTTCGAGGAGCCATCACAGGAGGGATTTTCACCACCGGATTTCTGTTCTCGCTGAAATACTTCGCACAACAGCCAGCTCCTACTTGGGATCAGGTTTTCACAGGAGCAGCCACCTGCTGCCAAAGGTATACCCATGGGAAACAGAATCCAAAGTTTACCATCAAAACAAAACAGCATCAAAAGTCAACTACCCCTCTCTAAAAGGAGAGGCTTGGAGAAAATTCCAAATGAAGTGGTATTGCGTTTTTTTCTTTTTTCTGGCCCCCTTCACAGAACTTTTTGGAGAGTCTCTGCATGCATTAATCGCCTGCGATACTCGCTCAAACATACGCACATCGACGAGAAAAGATATTGCCCATTTGAGAACATCTCTTCGTGAGATTTCTATTCAAACCGGACTCCATCTATCAATGCGTTTTCTGTACGGCGACAACCTCTCCACTGAAAAAGTGCAGGCATGGATATCATCAGTGAAAAAAAAACCGCCCGATATTGTTCTCTTCTACTATTCAGGCCATGGATTCCGAACGCGAGCCTCGACAACTCCTTGGCCAAGTCTTTATTTCCCGAAAAAACTTGAGAACATCTCTTCAGAAACGGTGTATAACGATTTGCGCACTCTCCCCTCCCGCCTCGTGATCATCATTCTTGACTGTTGCAATACCGTCATGAAGGGCCCCCCTTCACTGATGGCAGCTCTTGCCCCAGACAGAGGGCATCAAAGAGCGTCCCTTCCGGGCTTGAAAACGCTATTCATCAGGACAGAAGGCATCATTATCGCCGCCGGCTCCTCTCCAGGTGAGTCAGCATTTGCACAAGACGATGGAAGCATCTTTACCAACTCCCTGATCCAAGCGCTGAGCACAGAAGCTAAAAATGAAGAAGTCTCATGGAAGAATATCTTTGACAGAGTATCGATGATCTGTTCGCCAAGGCAGAGGCCCATTTCATTTTTGCAAGTCACCCCTATAGCTCACAAAAGCGCACGAAAACGCCTTCACCGCCCAAGGGCAAAAGATAGCCATGCTGGCAAAGTGATGAGGCACAGCACAGACGTCGCGACAATGATACGAATTGCCAGTTGAAGGTCACCTCCATACAGTCGCACAAGGACAATAGGGAGAACGGCTGATGGCATACCTGCCTGTACACACAGCACAACCTTCAAAGACTCAGGAATCGGGAGATAAAAGGCCATGGCGACAAAGATCAATGGGATGAAGAACAACCGCAGAAGAACACCAGCGGCGACAGGCTTGATGGCATCGAGATTCTTGAAGCTCGAGATATGATCGTAGACCGTTGCTCCTACCAATAACAGCGCCATAGGAATCGTGGCCTGCCCTATCATGTGGATAATCCTTGCTAAACTAAACGGAAGAGGGTTCTCGTTAAACCAAGCGTTCACGGCAAGGCTGATGACAATGGCAATCAGTGGCGGCGTAAAAACCCGTTTTAAGCTTCCCCTTAGAGACACTTTTCCTGTAAGAGCTATGTAGCCCAGGGTCCACATAGCAATCTCAAGCCCCACATTATAGACAAACAGCATCCCTAGAATTTCTTTTGAAAAGAAGAGCATGATAATAGGAATAGGGATGTAGCCATAGTTATACAAGGAGACGCACGCAACAAAAGTTCGCTCTTGCTCCCTCTTTGCAAATCCAAGGAACTGAGCACAGACCGAAGAGAGGATAATGCCAATGATGACTGTTGAGAACCCTAGGATAGGGGCAATAATAAGGTTTGAGAGGTTATCTAAAGCCTCATTTCCTAGGAAGGAGTCGACGATCAAGCACGGAGTAAAGAGGTTAATCAGCAGCCACAAGATTGTCTCATCAGCATGGATTGCCATGCCGCCATGTTTCCGAAAATAGACCCCTAAAAGACCTACGAAAAAGAGTGGTATAACAGCAAAGAACAGGTTGAGAAATGATGGGGCAACGTCCATAGCCGAACAACTTTTTTGAGTGCATAAAGTGCCCCGAGTTTTTAAAGAACAGCTCGGGGCTCGAATATCATAGGGCTTCTAGCGACGTGCAGCAAGAGACAAAAGAATCAGCGACACGCCTCCTAACAAGATATCAACACCAATGAAAAGGCCGATGATCCATAAGCCTGTGACAGGCCATTGCGAGACAATCAGGATCCCGAGGATAAAGGTGATCAAGCCGTTAAAAAACACCCATCCATACTGGTAGAAGCGAAGAATGAGTGCGGCAATCATACGAAACAGCCCTGCAGCTAGACAAAAAGCCCCTATCAGCAAGGTGAAGCTGACTGCACTGGCCGCTGGGTTCGTGATGCACAGAAAACCTGTAACCATGTACAAAACACCTAAGAGCATCGACAGGAATACCCCCTTCCAGCGCCTTGCCCAAAAGCCATGGGCGATATGAACTAAACCAGCAGCAAGAAGCAAGAACCCTGCGACAACAACAGAAAACATGGTCACCATGATCGACGAGCTGATGGCCAAACAGCCTAAAATAGCCAACAGCACTCCCAAGGCCAGAAACCAGCCACGGTGCTTTTTTACCTCATCTAGTTCATGAAAATTGGGAATCATCCCAGTTTCTAGTCTACTTTTCACACAACCTCCGTTGGTTAATTTATTTGCA
This sequence comes from Chlamydiia bacterium, assembly GCA_903848235.1. Lineage (GTDB taxonomy): Bacteria > Chlamydiota > Chlamydiia > Chlamydiales > FEN-1388 > CAINFV01. The sequence continues at coordinate 11,082 of CAINFV010000037.1, forward strand.
ATCTCCTCCTACGATTAAATTGAAAATGGGTATTTTCGCAAGAAGAGTTAGTCATCATATTTTCTCTCTGGCCATCAAAAACTGCTCTTTTATTGGTGATTTTTCATTTTATTCCGATACGCAAACAGCCGTGTCATGCGAGTATCCGCCACAACTTAATGACCCGTTTACAAAATCCTCATCTCCTCTTAACCTCCTTTTTTTAGTGTTTCGCCGTGGCTATCATTTTTTTTACTTTATGGAGGGATCTGTGAACAAATCAATCGAGAGACTGCTATCTTTGGCACTCGTAGCGGCAGCAGTATGTGGCATTGCCTATGGAAACGAACCTGGAGTTGAACAGCCAGTCCGCGTAGAAGTGGGGGTGAAAAAAGAGTTTTCTAAGAAAGGGCACCACAAGAGGCACAAAGGGGCAAAAAACAACAAACACAGCTCGCCACTTCGAGCAAAGTGTTTCGGAGAAAAATCCTGGTACATCCCAGCGTATCAACCTACCTACTACATCAAGAGCATTGGCGCTGATGGCGATACCATCGCCATGAATGATGAGACAGTTTGGTCTATCGACGGCAATTCATCGTATATCGCAGCCCGATGGGTTGAAAACACTCCCATTGTCATCACCCCTTCAAAGTGGTATTCGAAGTATGACTATTACATCACCAACAAGCTAACCAACGAAAGCGTCACTGCCAAGCTCTCACAAGGCCCTTTTGTAAAATACTCTGTTTTCATCCAACAGATTGATTGGTACAGCGGAGCTGTCTATCTGACGAATGGCACTCGATGGAATACATCCGTTGATCAAAACTTCCGCTACTGGCAAGTAGGGCAAGCAATCCTTATTGGGGAAAACACTGGATGGTTTGAGAAAGACTATATCCTGATCAACATCAACGAAAATAACTACGTGACCGCAAGCCGACTTCCATAACGAGAGAAAACTGATTTCTTAGGAGATTTTATGTGTCTTATCATTTCCCCAAATCGATGGTGCCCCTGCGGAGGCACCTCCGATCCTATCCGCGCAGAATCGACAGAAGAGAGCTGCTCTTCTGCCATCAGAGTGGCCATGAGCATTGCAAGCATTGCCATCTGCATCCTCTCCACAACGCTTTTCCTTGCCACAGATAGCATCATTGCCCTAGGAGTTACCGTTGCCCTTGGCATTGCCACGATTTGCTTGTGGCCCAAACGCGGGGGCGGAGCGCCACTATCGACGCCGCTGTATCAGGTCCATCATGCCTTCGAAGCAGCGATCCCCCGTCCTACAATCTATCCCGTACCAGCATTTCGGGCATATCCTGCACCAGAGCGCTTTGGCCCTCCGAGTTATTATCCAGATCCTCCCATTGTCGCCTATGCACCCCCTGAAACTCGAGTTCATGTAGGAGGTGGTGGAAGATTTGCAGGTCCTGCAGCACCACCGATGATGGCAGCACACGTTCGCGAAGCACATCATGGGGAAGAAGATCGCATACCAGTGGGAGGTCATGAAAGAGCAGCTCCCCGCTACCACCCCCCAGCAATGGTAGGCGGCGGCTTAGAGCCTCGTTTAGCACCACTTCCCGTAGTCCACCCCCCTATTATAGCACCAGCTGCTGAGGAACAACGAATCCCTGTAGGAAGAAGGGGGCATGTCGAGATCGGAGCGCCTCTCACTTCAGGAGACGATCGCGTTCCTGTGGGCCGTGGCAGCCATCGATAAGAGACTATGGGTTTTTTGTGCCAGGCGCGTGGAGCGCCTGGCATTGGGCTTATGAGGCTTTTGTAAAACTAGGGCTGTCCAGAGAGACTCCCATCGCATGAAGTCCGCAGTCCACATGAAGCACCTCGCCAGTGATGGCCGAGGCAAGACCTGATGCTAAGAATGCCGCAGCATTTCCCACCTCTTCTGCTTCAATCTGCCGTTGAAGAGGAGCATTTTTGGCAGAATAGTCAATCATCTTGTCAATAAAGCCAATTGCCTTTGCCGCCCTGCTTCCGTATGGCCCGGCAGAAATAGAGTTCACACGAACGCCATAACGAGTGCCAGCTTCGAAGGCTAGCGTCCTGGTATCGCTCTCCAGCGCTGCCTTTGCCGAACTCATCCCTCCCCCATATCCAGGAATGACATGTTCTGACGCGATGTATGTCAGGTTCAGTGCCGCTCCTCCCCTGGGCATATGAGGAGCACAGTGGGCAAGCAGGCTGACGAAGGAATACGACGATGCGCTGATGGCAGCAAGATATCCTTTCCGAGAGGTCTCAAGGAGAGGCTTTTGCACTTCTGGGCCATTTGCTAGCGAATGGACGAGAATATCAATTGTGCCGTGTTCTCGTGCGAGGCGCTCTGACACCTCAGAAACCGTGTACCCAACAACATCTTTATAGCGTTTGTTTTCGCGCACCTCAGATGGCACATCATCCATCGTGTCAAAAGTGGCGTCTAGAGGATAGATAGCGGCAAACTCCAACATAGTGCCATCGGAGTGGCGCCGCGAGAGGTCAAATTTCCCTGATGCCAGAGCTGTAGTGAAAATCGAAACCATAGGTGTCCATGTCCCTACGAGTATCGTCGCTCCTGCCTGGTGAAGCGCTTTTGCAATCGCCCAGCCAAATCCCTTATCATCGCCAATGCCTGCGATGAACGCTTTTTTCCCTCGTAAATCGATATTCAACATAACATTCCTCCACTGAATGAATAAAAAAAGTTTTTGCAAAACTAGCGGCTTCGATATGCGAAGCGCTGGCGACAAAGGGAGAGTTTATCTCGACGAAGGCAATAGCGCTAGCTATTGGTGAGGAGTGATAACCTCTTCTTTTCGAGCCGTCGCAAGCAGAGCGCGCCCGCTAGTATTGCAAAAAGCTCCAGTACCAGAGAACAAGAAAGGCTGTCACTAGACTTTAGCATTTTTTTTGAGCACCGATTTCGCAGAGCGTTCCGGCGAAGATTTCTTTACCACGTCTGCAACCCAATGCAGGTTGTTTTCTATAGACCAGTGTGCTCGAATCCACTTCGAAAACTGGTCAGCGCTAGCTATTCGGTTTGAGATGTAAAATCTTGAAGAAACTTCTTCTTTATCTCGGGTCTTCCTTTTAGAGACAACTTCTATAATTGTCTTTAAACCTGTCCAATCGTCAAGCTGAGGCAGCCATTCCAAATCTTACACAACCATTACGCGTCTCGACTCCTCTCGTCCGAGACCCTTTTCACTAGATTCAAAGAAATTGTTTTCCAATCCTTCGAACGAAATAGCATTTGCCTGGTCAAAAATACTCGTCACTTCGTCTAACAAATTCCGTTGGCCCCCCTTTAGTCCCATGACATAGTCGGCCTTCTTCTGGAGAATCGTTGTCGCAATGTTTTTTTTGGGCGTACAACCTCGTTATGATGGAAACCACAAAGGTATAGGCGTCTGTGATTGCGTGAGCAACTATTCTTTGCGTAGGAAAATACTACGTATTTGTGTTCATCATCACAAATCCATTGATCGCAACATGGTGTTTTCGTCAGGTTTTTACCTTGCTCATAGTGAGCAAAAAAAGTCGGCCAGTTCAGCCGGGCTGAGGCCAGGAAAATTCCTGGAGGGAATCTATCGGAGAGGGTTGCCGACCTTATGAACAAGGCACACTTTTTCCTCAACCTTTTTCTGAACGGTTTTAATGCTGTCGAGATACGCCCCTTCTACAGGCGAGAGAGTCTTCACTTGATATTTTGCGTATTCGGCATAGGCTTTGGCTTCCGCTTCTATATGGCTCACCTTTCCGGCGTTGCTCAATACCGAACGGTCCATCGAGGCTATCAATTTGTCGAGTTGATTGACGTAGTCTTGCATCGTCGTTGGTTTTTGATCTAGCGCACGCAATTCAGCGATATCAAAATACGCCGAAACAACGTTATTCAATTTTTTGATTTCTATTTCGGAAAGATAATTTTTCGCAACCGTTACATCCGTCTTGCGAACGCCATCCTTGCCAAAAGTCATCAACCCCATAAATGGCTTGTCCGCATCGACTCGATCAGATATCAACTCGGCGGCTGTTTTGCCATTTGCAGCATAGTGCAGTTTGTTCTGCACGATAGCAAAAAAACTTTTAGATTCATTGCCCATTGGATCATAATCTATGCTTGTCGCGTATAAATCCAGCACTTGGCGGTACAGGACTTTCTCACTGCTCCGAATATCGCGAATCCTATTCAATAGCTCCTTCCAATACATTCCTCCACCCGCATTCTTCAGACGTTTATCATCCATCGTGAAGCCTTTGACGATGTATTCACGCAGGCGCTCCGTAGCCCACATACGGAATTGAGTAGCGGTGGTTGACTTTACCCGATAGCCGAGCGAGATGATGAGGTCGAGGTTGTAGAACGGCAATTCACGTTCTACCTGCCGATCTCCCTCGGTGCGAACGTGTCGGAAGTTCCGACAGGTTGCTGATTCAGCCAGTTCACCTTCCTCATAGATATGCTTGATATGTTCGACAATATTGGTTCTCGATGATTGGTACAATTCGGCTAGTTGTTGTTGGCTAAGCCATACAGTTTCCCCATCCAGTCGCACCTCAATACTCGGCGTTCCATCGGCTGATTGGTAGATGATGATTTCGTTATTGGGCTTTTTGTTTTGCATACGTTATTTTGTTCCTTCAATATCAGCTACAATCTCATCAATCGCTGTGCGGAGTTCATCCTGCCGGGCGACAATCTTCGTGATTCTTGTGTTGAGCTCTGTAATATCCACCACCTCGCGATTGTCCTTGCACGCCACATAGCTGGATACGTCGAGGCGGGTATGGCGCTGAAGCATTTCTAGGATTCGATGACCCATAGCGGTGGCGAGTTCTAGGTTCGATGCTCCTTGGCTGGCGGCAAGAGTGGCGAAGGCGTGACGCCATGTCATCGCTCTGTCATTCTAGAACGGCTCCGTCCTTGCTAAAGCGTAAAAAAAACTGTGGTAGTTTTTCCCACGAATCTTTGTTCGCTTTAGCTTGCGCCGTTGGCTCTCCTCCTACCTCATAGAATGCCCTTGTTACCGAATGTTGAAATGCCTCTGTCGTAACAGGAGCGTGAGGATTCAGGGTCATATGGCCAACTCTTTCATCAAGCAATATGTTGAAACAAGTAGTATAAGAAAAATTCTCGTATTTCGTCACGTAGTAAGAAGATTATTTTTTTACAAACTCAATGCCCACGCAGCGCCGCGTGTTCAACCTAGCTCCGGTAATTTTTTCCCCCTGTCGCACAAACTCAATGAAGGTCTCTCCCCTGACAAATGTATCCTTGGCCATTGCTACAAAGGAACGATTGGATTTGATGTTCCCTTTTGTCACAATGAAGTTGCCGTTCTCAACGACAACTCGATATTGGGCGTTGAACAGTTCTTCGCTGATGTACTCGCCCGCGTATTCATCCAACTTTTCGGAAGTAGGAGGGCCATCGGAGGGGTTCGTAGCAGCTCAATAAATTGTGGACTTTTATGGTGAGTAGACCAGAGGAACCTCCCCTCCAGCCCCTCTCAGAACGGTGCGTGAACCTCTCGATTCACACCGCTCCTATTAGGTAACCGATCCTACCATACCAGTCTGCCAGTGTACAAAGAGGTTAGGCTTCTTTCGAGCT
>CAINFV010000038.1 GCA_903848235.1 Chlamydiia bacterium
AAGATACGTCTCTCGTAGATTGTGTGGCTGATTTTCCGACTTCGTCGCTTAGATTTGGCACCCAGCTTTAGGGAACTTCTCCTGTAGAAGCATTCCTTGCTTCTTGGTCAAGGCTGCTCAAATTTACAGCGGGAATTGCTGGTTGAATTTAACCAGTATGGTAGCAAAGCGCTAACATACTGGTTATTTTCGTTGAGATGAGCAGCAAAAACTCAGAAATGACGGCGGCATCAAATGAGCGACAGCGCAGCATCGATAGCGCCCTGGATTCCTTTCCATACCGTGGCGATTGAGACAGGTTCATTATACGCTGGCGTTGAGATGATGCGATGCGTTGTATCCGTGACACATGTGTCACTGGTACAAGAAATCGGCTCCATTCCCATCGACTGTAAGAAAGAAAGGAGGGCGGGGGTTGTCCCTAACGTTAGTTTGATGGGGACGGTGTTTTTAAAGGTGAGGGCGACGAGGACCGGGGAGATGCAGATGGCGACAATGGGCTTCTTCGCATCATAAAAGGCTTTGATGAGAGCCTGTACCTCAGGGAGGATGGTAGCCTGTTCCTTGTGTTCGAAATAGGTGCATAGTGTGGTAACAGCGCCAAGGCCTCCAGGTATTACCAGGAGGTCTGCATCGGCAACGGAGGCCATGTCAAGAGGGATGATATTCCCTCTGGCAATGCGAGCAGCTTCCACGAGTGCTCGTCGCGATGATGACTCAGGAGCGCCTTTATAGTGGTCGAAGACACGCGTCTGCAGAATATCTGGAGCAATGCACTGAACAGCGACATGATGCTGGTCGAGCGCTAACAGCGAAAGCGTTGCCTCGTGAATTTCACTGCCGTCACGCGAGCCGCAACCTGAAAGAAGGACATAAGCTTTTGTCATTAATTTATTTCCTCACAACGACGAAGAATGGGATGATGGTTTTTTACAAAATCTCCCAATGGCCAATTTTTTTTGACCCTAATCGACGCAAGATTCCTGCCTCTTTCATTTTTTGAATGTTTCTCATGATTGTAGTCCTGTTCTTGCCAAGCTTACTCACAAGTAATTCATAGGAAGCTTTAGGGTCTTGACTAAGAACTCCCAAAATCTGTTGTTGTAAAGGAGGTAAAGATGCATTTATAGGTGCATTTTGCACCTTTAGTCCTTTTTTCTCTGTCGTTTTTTGCATCTTTATTCTGTCGACACAAGAAGTAAATAGACATCCATCGCGATCATCAATGAATTGAATTTGCGGCCAATCTTGTAACGCGCGCCTTACTCCCGTGCCAAGCCCTCGATAGGGAAGCAATCCTTTGGCAGCAAAAGAAGCTAAAATGGGATTACGCTGAATGGAATTTCCTGCGCGGATTTTTTCAATAGTGAGATGATCGGGCAAGTTGCCCGGATTAATGATTTCTACTCGATCATCAAAAATAAACAGCCTTACAGGCGCACTGACAAAGTAATCGCGATGAATCAGGGCGTTGACTAAAAGCTCTTCAAATACAATCTGAGGGATCTCGGGTTCACCTGTCGTATTAACGCCCTTTTGCATTTGAATTTTTCGCAAATTTCGCAATATAAACGACAAAGCGCCTTGAAAAATAGCGGAAAGTGACCCCTCAAAATCTTCACTGTCTAAATAACTGTCAGCTATGTCTGTGCCTGCAAATGTAACCGCTTTAACGACAAACTCTGGCTTATAGAGCTGAGGTTTATCGCCAAACAAAAGAAGGCCGGCAAGATTTAGCTGGTTATTGGTGGATAAGTTCATATTTTCAAGAAGCCTTATCCTTTCCGTATTTGAATCAGGCAACGCTTCGTGATAAACTTCCTTAAGAAAATTCAGAAGTTGCTTTGAATTTATGGCCTCAACTCCAGCTCGTGTCGGAACTTCGTCTGCATGTATGAGATCTACTTCTTGGAAAAGACGTCTCAATTCCTCTTTAGAATGGATCCTTCTTTTATCCGCTCCGCTTTTCAACCAAATGACACCCTGATTGTCAAAATAAGGTTTATCTATTCCTTCGGGAATTTCCAACACAATCACTACTTGATCAGCTCCCACAGAAATATTTTCCGTATTAATAGTGATAGGACTCTTTACATGCTGACTCGAACTATTGCTGATGAGTTGATTAATCCTATCTACATCTCTGCTAGAGAGACCTGTTAAATCTCCTTTATTCGATACACCAATGAAAATGTAACCACCACGAAAATTTGAAAATGCCACCATCTCAGCAGCTAAAGAATCGCTATTGCGAATGTCTTCTTTGAATTGGTGATGGCTATCTTCTCCACGAAAGATGATTTTTTTTAATTCGTTTAGATCCATTTATACAATCCTGTAGTGTACGTAAGCCATTTGTAGGTGCAAAATAGAAAATTGTCCAACTTCGGACGCCTTATTTACTTGAGTTTTAGCTTCTGGTGAAGAGGAGCAATGCACTGAACAGCGACATGATGCTGGTCGAGCGCTAACAGCGAAAGCGTTGCCTCGTGAATTTCACTGCCGTCACGCGAGCCGCAACCTGAAAGAAGGACATAGGCTTTTGTCATCAATTTGATTCCTCTATTTCTAGACCCTTTAGCTCAATAGCCCCGACAGATGATATAACTTCTCCATGGATGTTTGGAGCTTTTACATACTTGTAAGCGATGTAGTAGAGGGGTATGAGAGGTAGCTCTCTCATAGCGATCTGTTCTGCATGTCGCATATGCTGTGTTCTTTGTACAGGGTCTGTACAGGCATCTGCCGCATTGAGCTGACGAATATACTCAGGATTTTGCCAACAGGTTCCGTTAATGCCATTTTTCTTAAATTTCAGGTAATCAAGGTTGAACATGGGGTCGTCAACCCAGGAATACCATGGCGCAGTGGCAATGTCCATATCCCCAGAAGGGACTTTTTTCATGTATGTTCCCCAGTCAAGGCCGACAAGGTCTACCTTGATGCCAAGTGCTTGTTCTATCTGCTGCTGAATAGCCTCTGCGATGACCCTAGAGACCGGTTCTGACCAATGGGTGATGGCAAGATGGGGGAATGTCTCTGGGGTATACCCCAGTTCTGAGCACCCTTCTGCGAAGAGCTTTTGTGCTTCATCACGATCTCCATCACGAAATGGAGGGGAGTCGAGCATGGACATAAACGAGGGGAGAATAGAGAAGGCAGGTTCTTCGCCACCATTGACGAAATGAACTAATTCTTGCCTGTTGATAGCCGATGCTATGGCGCGTCGGATTTTTGCTGACGCTAGATGCGGCTTATCAGTACAGGTTACAAGCCAGTACAGACCCCCGATCTTTGTCTTGATCAATGAAGACTGGAGTTCTGAAATTGTTTCCAAGGGCATCATTCCGCATGGATCTCCATACCAGTCTAGTTCTCCTTTTTGAAACAGAGAATAGGCGGTGTGTGAATCTTCAATAATTGCGAAGGACAGGCCAGAGCTTTTGACTGTTTCCGTACACCAGTAGAAGGGATTGCGTTCGAGCATGATGTGAGATTTGAACGCATGCTCTTTGAGAAGAAATGGCCCATTGGTGACATAAGAAGGGAATGTTGACGAGGCCCAGTTTGGATTGTCTTTTGTCGCTGCCTTGCAGATAGGGGAGTACAGGGGGTTTGCTGTCAGCTCAAGAAAATACGGTGTTGGATGCTCGAGGGTTACCTCTAATGTCATTGTATTGATAGCACGAACGCCGATGCTCTCTGGAGAGCATTCTTCGGCATGAGCTTTCTTTGCGTTTTTAATGACAAAAAAAGCGTAGCAGAAGGCAGAGCCAAAAGCTGGGTCTAAAGCTCCTTTCCACGCATAGACAAAGTCATGAGCTGTAACCTCAAGGCCATTGGACCACAGAGCGGGGCGGAGGTGAAAGGTATATACCTTCTTATCATCAGAAATAGTGACGGATTGTGCCATAGCGAGCTCAGGGCGTCCACTTTGACTGATTCTTGTTAATCCTTCAAAGAGTTCTCGAAGGAGTACCTGAGACCTCCTATCTCCGCCTTTTCTTGGGTCTAAGGAGAATGGCTCTGCCTGAAGATAAAGGCGCACGCTTTTCTTCGACTCCGCAGGCGACGAGCATGACGCAGCAAGAAGAAGGGATGCAAGTGAGACGAGGAGGGTCAAAAACTTCATTATGACATCCTTTGAAAATCAAGGGTTCCAAATGGGCAGATCGAAAATTTTGGAAAAGAGGGGGTGGTGAGAAACCGCTGGTTGCAATCGAACAGTGGGATGATGGGCATCTCGTGGATCAGCAGCTCTTCTGCTTCTCGCACACACCCTCGACGATCGCTGGATGCAAAAGCCGCGCGTCTGATGGGATTAGCCAAGGGGTCAAAAGACCATTTGGAAGGGTTTAGCGATGGCTCTTCGAAGGGCTCAAAAGCGAGCATAGAGTCCTTGGCGATGCTATGCCATGTTGTGAAGGCAAGGTCATAAGATGATGCGCCAAGACTTAGGAAAAACTCGGACTGAGGAACATGCAGCAGGCATATCTTGATGCCAAAGGCCTCTTCCCATGCAGAGGCTGCTGCGGATGCTACTCTTCGATCTTCTGGAAGATCTGGAATGAGAAAGCGAAGAGGAGAAAGCGACAGGAGGGAGATACCGTTGTCACGAACGCCGTTGTGAAAGAGTTCTTGCGCTTGCATCATGTTGAAAGGAAGAGGAGGTGCGCATAGAAGCGACGAATGGATTTTAGGAAGTAGGCTCGCCGCTGGGCGGTCATCACCACGACAGAAGGAAGAGCGATGAAGAGCCAGCGAGAATGCCATGCGAATGGTGCGGGAGGCAAAAAGAGGGTGTAAGACATTCAGGGCAACAGCGCGCACTGCAGGGGACGGAACAGAGCAGGTGGCAGATTTGATGCGTACTGGCAGAGAGGAGACAGGCTCTCCTATCCAATCGAGCTCACCTTGTTCGAATTCAGCATGAGCTTGGGAGGAGGATCGATGAAGATGAACGGTGATGCTTTCAGGTTCAACCTGATGGGTATCCCAAAAAAGAGGATTTTTCTCGAGGACCAGGGTATGGGAAGAAAGCTGTTTGGCAATTTTGAACGGACCATTGAAAGGTGCCTTGTGGTCGCAGAAGTGGTTCCATCCAGCTTGTTTCTCGTCAATAGAGGTGGGGAGAGGAGAGTATATCCAGTGGCTGCACAGCAAGAGAAACTCTGGGCATGGGGATGCGAGCGTAACAGATAGCGTTCTCTCTGAGAGGGCATGTGCGCCTAGGGTATCTGGAGGAAGCCTTCCTGCTTTTATCTGGCGAGCATTTTGTATTGGAAAGAAGAGATGTGAAAAGGGATTTTTGCATTCAGGGAGCAGTGCCTTTTTCCAAGCATAGACAAAATCATGTGCTGACAGCGGCGCCATGTTCGACCACGAGCTTGGACGAAGAGAAAAGGTGTAGGTGAGAGCATCTTCAGAGATAGAGATACTCTCTGCGATAGCGTTGGCAATTGTAGTGTCTGAGGATGCCTCTGTGAGGCCCTCGTAGAGCATCTTTATGATAGTGCCAGAAGAAATGTCGGTACATTGTCTTGGGTCAAAAAAGAGCTTTTTTTCAGTGGTGCTGAGTCTGACAATGCGAGGAGGGGATGAGAGTCGTTTTTTCTCATCGACGATCCGTTGTGCGGATTCTATAAATCGTGTTTGTGTGAGCTGATCTTCAGAAAAGCAGATGGCAAAGCCAAAAAGAGATTGAGAGAATGGGGTGTGGCACGTGGCAAGACAATGGTCAGGCACCTGGAGATATGATTTTAAGAGGAGGATCTCTTCTGGGAGACAGCCCTTGGGACAAAGAAAGCTGACAAAGGCTGCTGTAGAATTCCTCTGCGCCTTGCATCTTTTTTTCTGGCGGCCGGTGCATTGCCGGAGCTCTCGAAAATGGCGGAAGAGTGTCAGCATATGCTCTTTGCTAACCATGTGCTTTGTGATGCATGGTGTCAGAGAGTGAAACAGGTTTTCAACGATATAGAGTTCTTTTTGCTCTTCGATGGAAAGGAGAGGGCGGATCTCATCGATTAGATTGTTCTGTTGAAAGAAGAGCCCTCCATTGACATCACGAATAGCGCCAAGTGATGACTGTAGGCTTTGGACAACTGTCTCTCGGGCTCTTACAACGTCTAGGGAGTGATTGTAGCGCAGAAAAGAGCTTTTAGAGCACTGTGCGATGAAGCTAACGGCGTGCTTCTGATGCTTTTGTCGAAGAGTTCCTACGATTGCATTTCTGATTGGAATGAGGCGTATGATTTCGGGAAGTTTCGTGAGTGTGAAGGGCTGTTCTTTTCCTCTCTGTATAACGCGAACGACGACGACTGAAAAGTCTATTGTCTCATCACTATGCCCTCGATAGTGAATCATCACTTGGGGCACGTCCTTTACTCTTTTTATTTGCTGGCTGAGGAGGAGTGTCGTGCGGAGTGATTCTTCTTCATTGTGGGGGAGAATACAGCTGCTGGCTCCTTTCTCTATAGAAGCTTGGATGTCAACCTTGAAATCTCTTGTTAAGAGGTCTATTTCTTCTGAAGAAAAGGGTGATAAATCCTCTTTTTCGATTTCAAAGTAGTAAGAGCAGGTATGTTCGTTGGCATAGTGGGTTGAGTAGAACGACTGAGGGACAAGATCGGCCGCTCTCACGCATCGTTTCAGGCAGCTAGCAAGATGGCGCTCGTTGAAGTGCTCGTCGTCCGACAGCGAGCGCATGGCAAGGCAGACGGAGAGGACGTTGCGGCGTCCTTCAGGAAAGAATAGTGAGGAGCGGAAGAGACGAATGCTGAGGCTATCTGCAGATGTGTGGCAGAGCTGCTCTCGAAGGGCAGCGTGGCAGCGGATGATCTGTGTAATATGTTTCGACGATCGGATGGACAAAAAACGTTCGTTAGAAGCTGTCAGAAAGTGGTGTATCTCATCGGCTCGATGTATGGGCATTCCTTTTCCAGGAGCGTCGTTGATAAGGGCGTGAGAAGTTGCTGGCTTTGCCCTTTCATTGATAGGTGGGGAGAGGAAGCGGAAGGAGTTGGTTTCTGCGAGGTGAGTTTCTGAAAAGCGAGTGAGGGGTACGTTGTTGCATAAATCTGCTTTCGGAAAGAGGGCGTTTTCACTGATCGATTGGAGCAGGAGTGGGGATGAAATTCTGAAGCGCGCCTTGGCTTTCTCTGATGAAACCCACGAGAGATCAGGAGGTAGTATTTCTGACGATAACTCCATAAACACCTCGATTTTCGTTCAGCAATCGAAGAGCGTATGAGATCTCTATTACAGAGGAGGCTGGTAGAGGACATTACGGAAGAGGTAGGGGCCAATTCATGCCCTACCCTCGTCCTAAGTCTGCATCAAGGCTTCCATCGGCCAAACGGATAGCAGTGTACCAAAAGCTCGCTGCCAAGCTCAAGGGGATAAAAGCATTTATGATGATTAGTTCTCGTGAGATTGTTATGAGAATGAAATCGACAAGAAAACGGTGGGGCGAAAATACAGACTCGCGAAGCGATATAAAGAGCTTGCGCATGAGGTCTCTGAGAAGGGAATAAGGTTTTGACTGATCCTATAAGTCGGCGATATCAATAATTCTGTAAAAATAGCGGCTGCTTAAAAGGGCATCGGAGATAGGGCCCAAATGAAGCAAAACTGGGCAGATACCAAAGCCTTTTGGAAGAGAGAGCGAGGCTATTTTTGCTTTCATGGCCTCGATGACCTCCAGGCCGAGTTCACGACGACGCATCTTAATTTCACACACGTACAGAGTATTAGGTCGGGTTTGTATTAAGTAATCAACCTGGCATCCTTTTTTTCGTGCTGAGGCTTTTTGTAGGTACGGATTATCGAAAAGAATATCTTGTGAATGCATACCAAGGGCTTTATATATAAGCGATCTATTTTTCAGAAGCAGATTTTCGAGCTGAAAGCCAAGCATAGGTTCCCATCCTGGCAAACTAGAAAGAGGCGACTCTAAAAAAGATCCCTGCTCAATTTTTGCGAGGTTTGGCTCAATATAATGAATATAGAAGCGAAGATAGTTATCAGAAAGGCGGTAAAGCGTTGATTTTCCCACCTTGCCGGTTTTAAAAGACCAGTCAGGATGTTTACTCACAAACCCACATATTTCAAGGGCTTTCAGATGCTGACTCAGCGACCCTCCCCCTGAATAATCCATTGCTTTTTGAAGGGACACGCGATCTTTCATGCCTTGGCTGAGGATTTCTGTGATTTTCCTGTAAATTTCTCCTCTTGAACTGAAGAGATCATTAAAAATTCGATCAAACTCATGAACAAGAAGTCCATTTTTTTCAAAACAGAGGCGTTTTATATTCTCGTCGGCGCTCTGGTGAGACTGAATCTGTTCTAGGTACCAAGGTATCCCTCCCGTTACGGAGAGAATCTTAAAGAAGTCGAGATCTGATCCTTTAAACCTTTGAAGACTTAATAACTCTCGACACTGAGGAATAGATAATTCTGCAAGTTCCAGGTAGAGAGAAACTCTTCCAAAAAAGGCAGTGCTATTAATGATGTTTTTGTCGATCCATGTAGAAATCGATCCACAGAGAATAAGGAGAACAGAGGGATGCTTTTGCAAAGCAAGATCCCACCACACTTTCAACTTAGGGGCGAATGTGGGATCTTTTGAACCCATCCAGGAAATTTCATCAAAAAGAATAACAGTCGGCTTTTTTGAAAGATGCCTTGAGAGGTGGTTAAAAGCGCTGCTCCAGTCGGCGCAGGTGAAAGGGGGGAGATGGAACAGTGTTGCTAATTGGCGTGTAAAGGCATCTCTTTGATCTTGTGCGGTTACACCTTTTACCGGCGCAAGTCCGCTGAAAGACAAGAATTCCTTGTTCTTTCCAAACTCTTCAGCAAGGCGGCTTTTCCCTATCCTTCGCCGTCCTTTTATGACAGCAAGACATGCTCTACCTGATTGAGACAGGTCCTCAAGCCTTTGTAATTCAATTTCTCTTCCGACAAATGGTTTCATGTTCTTATGCTACATAAGCAAGATGTTTAGGTCAAGTGATCATGCTTGAAATTGACAAATGTCAGTTTTGAGCAAGTTCAAAAAAATAGAACTATGCTTTTTTGTGCAAAAAACGGAAAAACTGTTTAGTAAAATATGCTCTTGGATATGTTTTGAAACTGTTTTAAGGAGTTTGAACTGTTTGAAACTAGCGGACCCGGTGGGGCCAATTCGTACCGCTTCCCTTATCCCGGTCAAGGCTCCCCTTGATCAGACGATAGCTGTGTATCAAAAGCTCGCTCCCAAGATCAAAGAGATGAAGGCTCTTGGAATGAGCTATCGTGAGATATCTGTGAGCCTGAAAATCGACAAGAAAACGGTGGGGAAGACGCTAGCATATGTGTCTGTATAAATCGTCTACGTCATGGTATCGGATGAGTTCTTGACACGCAAGAAACGCACGTGTTTTAATAGACGATTTAATGCCAGATTCGGCATCATGAAGGAAACTGCATGAATATTCCATTGCGTCCCTTGTTGTGGGTAGCCTCATCGAAGCGCGATTTAATGGACATGCCTGATGATGTGATAGATGACTTTGGTCACGGACTTTTCCAAGTACAAATTGGAAAACACCCAGACATAGGGAAGCCGCTTCGTGGATTCGGAGGCGGTAGCGTTGTCGAATTGAGGCTGGACGGCGAAGCTGGCACGTTCCGAGCGGTATACACAATTCGTTTTTCAGAAGTAGTGATTGTCCTACACGCTTTCCAAAAGAAGAGTAAGAAGGACAAAGAGACGCCAAGGCAAGATATAGAGCTTATTCACTCTAGATTAAAGATTGCGGAAAAGATATACAAAAATTGGAAGGCAAAAAGAGGAAACAATGACGAAAGAAACTGAAACTGACTATGAAATTACAGAAGGCAACGTTTTTGCGGCCCTCGACCGAAA
The DNA here is from genome assembly GCA_903848235.1 of Chlamydiia bacterium. Lineage (GTDB taxonomy): Bacteria > Chlamydiota > Chlamydiia > Chlamydiales > FEN-1388 > CAINFV01. Next base: position 9,905 of record CAINFV010000038.1, read on the forward strand.
GAACGCCGACGAACTGTTTGCCAGAGCTCAACTTTTAAATCAGGTAAGCTTTCTTATCAAAAATAGCCGTCTCTCGCAAAAAGATGTCGCTGAAAAACTTGGTATTACTCAGCCAAAAGTATCTAAGCTTGTATCCGGTCGTCTGTCAGAGTTTAGCGCAGATTCACTGCTCAATTACCTTTCGATTCTTGGATGCGAGGTGGAAATTAAAGTAAAAAAACCACGATCACGCATTGGGATTTTTAGACATAAAGGTCGTATCGCCGTCTGTTAGAAAATTCGGCCTTCCCCACAACCTTAGACAAACCTTCGGCCATCGTGGGAATGGGCAAGACACAGGCACCGCCCTCGGGAGAAGCACCCAGTGAGGTGACCGAGCTTATGGGCAAGGTCAGATATATACCGATTCTTGAACAAGAAGAGGTATAAAGAGGACGGAAGAGGTAGGATTCGAACCTACGGTCGGGGGTCACCCGACATCTGTTTTCGAGACAGACGCATTCGGCCACTCTGCCACTCTTCCACAGGTCACAACGAATATTGTATGTGAGGCATTACCAGTATCACGTACAACT
>CAINFV010000039.1 GCA_903848235.1 Chlamydiia bacterium
ATTCATCGGAAATCTCTTGCGGCTGTGACTGTTCTTGCTCTGGTTCCATAGTGTTCCTCCTCGGTGCCTCTTTCTCTTACCTATAAGGAGTTTGCTATTTACTGTGGAAGATTTTTTTTACCAATCGTGTCATTTTTTTGACTTCTCGGCTACTTGCTCTTACTTAAACATTGCCGACAGTATTTGCGATAATTGCTGGATAATACCTTTTATTAAGTTATTAGTTGTTTTAATGCCTGTTATAGAAGCGTCTACCACTTGTTGTTGTTGGTCGGTCAGGTTTCCGATAACATCGGCACGTGCGCTGATGGAAGACAGGTAGGATTGGAGGCGTTGGTTTATTTTTGCCCGTGTTGCGGCGTTGAGGCTGTAGAGCGTGTTCGATTCGTATTGATTAATGTTCTGCCCTTCCTGAGGAGCGCTTCCGAGGATGCCTGGCTTCCAAGCAATTTTGGGGTCCCGGGTTTGCAGACAGTAGGTCTGGAAGTCTGAGTTTAGATGTTGTTCGTAGCTGGTTAACTGAGATGGATCTGTCAGCCCGATTTGATGAGCGTCGGTGGCATCCTGCCACAGAGTTTCGAAGCTGGAGTTAATAGCATCTGTTATGGTGCTCTGTTCGGAATCCGCGGCTGTTATCGTTTGTGTTTGGAGCGTAGTGGTGGTGAGGCGTGTGCTATTATCCCAATCCAGTGTTCCATCTCCCTGGAATTTCCGATTATCGACGACAGTCGTTCCTCCAAGGCCGTTTGGCACTTCGGTGGTGAATGGGAGACTGTCTCGAACCAGCTGGACGGTGATGACCGGTTTACCATCTGATGAGGTCGAGACGCTCGTCGTAAGGCGATTTCTATACCAACTCCCATCGAGCATCTCAGGCATAAAGGGGTCTACTTTGTGCGTGTTATCTCCGTCTGCCCAATCGCCGCTATAGAGAGTGAATGAAGATGAATTGGTAGTTGACGTGGCATAGGCGTTAGATATCGATTCTGAGAGGCTTTGGAGGGTAACATTACCATATCCAAGCGCGAATTTATTTGGATCTGAATCGGGGGTGATGAGTGTGTATACAGAGTCAGCGGAGCTAACCAACACCGGTTTGCTCGTTCTACGGACGATGGTTGGTGCGTCAGTGAGTGTAACGGTCCCTACAGTTGACCACCCTGTTATCGACTCGTCGGTATCGTTGTGGTCTCTCCTCGCTCGTTGGACAAGATAGGTGGCAGGGGCGGTAGGGTCGCTGGGATCAATTGGATTTTTTGTGACTTTGATAATTAATTTCTTGTAATATCCCCCGCCGCTCCACGTCCCATCACTGTACGTTGGAGAATCGTAATAGGCCACCGTTTGCCCCGTCTCGTTTATTTGATCGACTAAGCCTTGCGTGATGTTTGAGAGGACTAATTTAAGAGGTGCGCCAAGGGCAACTATGCCAGGGTACCAATGATATTCGCAGACGTTTAACGTGCTGTTCCAGTACTTAATGCCGTTGGGGTCTAGAAAATTTGTTATTGTGACATACGGTTCATACCCGGCTTTGGTGAGGCTGGCAGCGAAGTCGACGTCGACGGTTCCTGTTCCCGTGTACAAGGGGACTTTCGTGAGCATTTTGATATATTCTTCGCGTTTGTGGGTCAAATAGGCGATGACCTCAGAGTCTTTGATTTGTGCGATAGATGTTGTCGTTATCATCTGAGCAAGGATTTCAAAGATTGAATACATGAGCTTGCTCTTCGCTACTGCTTCTGGAGATGCGCCAGTAACCGCTTCCGCCTGGTATATCCGTTTGAGATGCGAGGAGATATATTGTAGATAGAGCCGTTTATAGTCGTCTTCTGTTGCTGTGCTCGGCAGGGCAATGACTTCCGGGGAGCCTAAAAAGTCGAGCAGAATTCGAGCCAGCTCATCATCTGTCGTCTGACCATAAAATTGAACCGTTGCCTTCATAAACCATGGGTCTTGCGCGAGAATGAGTTGCGCAATGAAGCGGAGGAATAAGCGATGGTAGTCGGCCTCTGTTGCTGTTGCTGGCAGCGCAAGGACTTCTGGCAATGTCAAAAAATATCGTATTATCTGGTCGACTTCGACATCAGAGAGTGTATTCCCATAGGCTGCCTGTGTCATCTGCGCAAACCATGGGTCCGTACTTTTGATCTGAGTGGCAATAAACTGAAGATACAGACGATGGTAGTCTTCTGGCGTGGCATTAGCAGGGAGGCTTCGTACCGCGTCAGACGTCAAAAACTCTTCCCACTTTTGTTGATATTGGTCGGGAGTCAGCGATGTGCCATACCATTCTCGAGTGACAGACGAGAACCAGGTATCTGATGAGATTCCCATAGTTCTTTCCTCCTCTTCACTGTAAGGTTCCCATCTATCAGTGGAAGATAGATGACAAAATAGATTTCAAGCTCTGCATGATTGCGTCAAGCAGGTTTGCTTGGTTGGTCGTCGCTTGCATTGTCTGCGACAACAGGTTCTGCATTGTTTTCATGGCGTTGTCGATGTTCGACTTTCGGGCTTGGGCAGTTTGGATGTATTGCTGCAGCTGAGCGTTGATCTCACCTACGTAGGAATTTGCTTGCGACCTGACAGCCTGTAGACTGGCTTTAGAATAGCTCGATGGATATGGGATGGTTTCTGGCCATGCCCCAGCCCCAGGATCGTTCCATGGGCCCCATAATCCAGTGGTAGCCGCCAACAGAGGAAGGTTCGTGACGGTGAAATACCCTGTGCCATGACTGCCTAGGTTTGCCCAGGTCTCATGCGAACCGTTTCTATCCTTTTTGCCCCATGTGAGGTAGTACTGTCCGTCTGAGGTTTTTGTCACTTTGAACATCCAGTACCTCTGTTTCGCGTCTCTGTCTGAATAATAGTAGCCTGGCGTCGTCCACGTGTACGATGATAAATTGTGGGCCTGTATTGCGTTGACGCAGATTTGGGCGATCTCCCTTATAGAAGGATGGTGTGGCATAGTGCTACATTGGGCTCGCCCACCACTTGACAACCCATATTCCCAGCCCCAAGCCCAGAGTGAATCTCCGCCATATGGCACATTGCCGCCTACCACTGGGTAGGTGACGTCAGCATTTCCTGACCAGTATGCCTTTAAGGCTGTTGATGGAATGTCTTGTTCTAGAAAAGAGCTAAATATAGATAAGGTACCATTACTGTCTCTTTGGTAGTTATTGACCCACAGGTTAAACGCAGGAGAGACGAAATTATTTGTATTCCAGTCCGTTGTCATTTGGGATAGTAAGCCATTGATGAGATTGTCGATTTGTTCCTCTCCAGTTAGTGTGGCAGAGGGGGTGAACGATTCAGATAGCAGGTCGATATAATTACCAGTGAAGATTCCCGCTGCATCGGGATTGGCCACCCGCAGAGTAAACGTGTATGATCCATCTGTGTTTTTAGTCAAAAGGAAGCTTGGGAATCCAGGGTTGCCACCGGTTGAAATTGTAGTTGGATTGCTTACCGAAAAAGTAGCGCTGGTGGTGTTGGACGTTTGTATCTGCTGAAGGAGCCAGGCCGCCACTTGTCGAATCGTGATGCTATCCTGCCCCAGAGTTGTTTTTCCAAAATCTATATTATTAGCAATAATCATGTTTTGCGATGTCGGGCCATAGATCGGTGTTGATGCGATTATATTCGTGTATTCTTTTTCCCACTCTGCATAGGTCTGTAATGCTGAGCTTTCAACACGTGCGGTTTGCTGCAGGGTATTCATCATCGTGATGACCATGCTAAAAGCTGAAAACAGCACTCGTCGAACTTCTTCTTCATGGGGAGAGATAGCATTGGTAGCTTCAGACTTTCCGACAGCGGCGAGCTTTGTTGCCAGAAAGCTCATGAAGCTGGCTTTTGATGCATCGCTATTTGGAATTGCATCAGAGCTTTTCAAGCTCATATAGGCCCGAAATTGAGTTATTATCTCATTTGTCAATGGTGATCCAGTGATCTTTACGATCGCATCTTCCATGAATTGTGCAATGTCAAGACCGCTTGTGCCAGAAGGTGATGCTGCAGGGGTGAGTAGGAAGGCGAGATACGCTTGAAACGTTGCATCATCCGTAGGTAGTGGGGTGCCAGTGTCAAGCGATGGGAACTGTGCAGCACGGAAGAGAGCTAACGAGGTTGTTGCGTCTTCGGAGATGCCATAAAACCCTTGTGC
>CAINFV010000040.1 GCA_903848235.1 Chlamydiia bacterium
GGCAGGCCATCTATGATAAATGCAAGAAGTATGAGAGACAACGAATGCGAACTCGGTGCCAAAAAATGCTAAGGTCCAGTTATAGAGGAATCTATAGATTCAGGGATTGTACCGCTTCTTCATGCTTGAGCTCTGCGAGCCAGCGCATAATTTCAGCGACTGGTTCGTAGGTTTTTTCTGGGATGTATTCGTAAATTTTTGCTTCTTCCCACAGGTCACGTGCTAGGGCGATGTTGCGTACAATAGGCACATTGAATTTCTCGGCGATTTTGATAATCTCCTTTGCCAGCGGCCCTTTTCCCATGGCGAGAATATAGGGGCAAGGATCGAGGCCTGCTTCAAAGCCTAGAGCGATAGCTAGTTCTGTAGGGTTGGTGACAACGGCTGATGCACGTGCTGCGCCGGCTGCAGGCCCTTCGGAGTATGCAATCTCACGAGCTACCTCGCGGCGGCGCCCTTTGATTTCAGGGTTTCCTTCCGTTTCCTTATATTCTTGCTTTACCTCGAATTTCTCCATCATCATCTCTTTAGAGAAGGTGTGTTTCTGATACATTAAGTCGAAGATGGCGATAGTGGCGAAGAAAATACCAACTCTCTTGACGACTTCCCAGAGAAAATAGGCGAAAATTTTTAATGAAGAGAGAACAGGAAGGTTTTGAGACTGAATGAGACTTGGAATACTCTCAACGACAACTTGATAGACAATAATCCCTGCCACCGTGATTTTTGCCAGTGATTTGAGAAGTTCGATCACGGTTTTCATCTTGAATTTCGCTTTCAAGTTGTCGATGGGGTTGAACTTCTTGATATCGAATTTAAATACCTCTGGCGCAAACACAGGGCCCACACTCAAAAAAGTAACCAAGACCCCAATGAAACACACAGCGCCGATGATAGGAAGGGTAGTGGAGAGCATGATATAGGCGGCGTGGAAAAAGACAGATCCAAGAATTTCGGTGATATTATGGTGGGTCACAAGCGCAAAACAGTCCATCATCACCTGTCCGATCTCGTTATACAGCTTCGGGATCATTCCAATCGTGACGGCAATCGAGACAATAAAAGTCGCCGCTGCAGGAAGGTCCTGTGACTTCGCAACCTGCCCCTTTTTCTTAGCGTCTCGCAGCTTCTTAGAAGATGCTTTTTCGGTTTTTTCGCCCATACGTCCCCTTTTGTCCTCCCATCTCCCTCTCCTATTGTATTGTACCTCTCTTCCATTTAGTAGGTCAATCAAGAAATTTCTTTCAAAAGATGGGGTGGTTTATCGCGGTTTTCACACCACTTTCGTCATCCCGGAAACCCTTTCGCAAGACTGGCCCGAGAATGTCTATGTTGTTAATTATGTTTTTATGATATCATCACCTAATTGTTTTGTTTAACAAGTGTTTTTTTAAAAAGTAATTATATATTGGTGATGCGAATGTTAGTTAATAGTTGTTCTCCAAACTGTTCCTATGCGACAGGGGGTACTGAGGGCTTTGAAGCCGCTCATGATGCAGAATCTCTCTTTTTGAAGGGAGTTTCATTCGAACATGGATCTGGATGCGAACAAAATCTTGAAAAAGCTGTTGAATATTACAAAGCTGCGTCTGCACTTGGCCACGAGCAAGCACAGCTACAGCTAGGGCTTTGCTATCTCAATGGTGTTGGTGTTCAAGAAGACCATGAAGAAGCCGTAAAATTTTTACGCCTTGCATCAGATAAGGGCAATGTCAAGGCAATCTGTAAGCTTGGAATATGCTCTTTATATGGACGGGGTGTCCTTCAGGATTCTTCAGAAGCCGTCAAAAAATTCCGAATTGCAGCAGACCATGGAGATATGGAGGCGCTAGCTGAACTTGGAAAATGTATCCTGTACGGTTATGGTGTTGAGAAGGACAAGTCAGTGGGTGTTAGGTTTATTCAAACTGCTGCTGAACATGGGGATGTGAACGGGATGTTCATATTGGGTCATAGTCTTACCAAAGCGACGGATGGATCGATCGGCGATCCTCGCGATGGAATCAGATGGCTTAATTATGCAGCTGATCATGGCCATGTACGCGCTATGCACGTACTTGGAACATGCTACCTATACGGCATTGTAGCGCAACAAGATCCATCACGCGGAGTGCAGATGCTAAAGAGAGCCGCAGAGAAGGGTGACGCCGATGCTGCAGCAATGCTTGGACGTTGCTATCTGGAAGGAGATGGTATTGCGCAAGACGAAGGAGAGGGTGTGAGATGGCTAAAATTCTCAGCTCAGAGAGGAGTCGTATTTGCAATAAATACTCTTGGTATACGCTGTTTGAGAGATGAATCCTTTGCAAAAAGAGAAGGGGCATATGTCGCAGAATTGATGCAGGCCGATGATGGTGAGAGTTCTGAGTCCAGACATATTCTTGGGTTGATGTATGCTAATGGCAGGGGAGTACCTCAAGACATACGAAGAGCAGCAGAGCTTTTGCAAGATAGTCCTATAAACTTCGATACACTCCTGGCACGGTAGCACATCTGATGCAAACTCGTGCTAAAGTCCAGTGTCATCGTTGCTTTATATCTGGATTTTGCATTTCAGTGGTGTTCGACAAATTGTTCTCTTCTGGTACAAATGATACCCAAACACGTTGAAGGATTGGTTTGTACATTAGCTGAAAACCACATCTTTGACTCCGAAAAAACAGCCCTTATAGCTAAATTTGAGCCTGTTTCTTCGGAATCGAATCTGTGGTTTTCAGCGTTGACTAATTCCCAATTCTTCAACGTATTTGGGCTTAGGATTTTACATCGATAGTCGAGAACTGTTCAAGGAGAGGTGAGATGGCAGGACTTTCATGCGGTATTGTGGGGCTTCCAAATGTTGGCAAATCAACGCTCTTTAATGCGTTGACTTCGAGTCAGGCGCCCGCTTCTAACTACCCATTTTGTACAATTGATCCGAACATTGGATCTGTAGAGGTTTACGACCCGCGGCTTGAGGTGTTGGCAAAACTCTCAAAAAGTGAGAAGATTCTGTATGCTATTACAGAATTTCTTGATATCGCAGGGCTTGTGGAAGGTGCCTCGAAGGGTGAGGGGCTTGGCAATGCCTTCTTATCCCACATTCGAGATACAGACGCCATTGTTCAGGTGGTCCGTTGCTTTGAGTCTCCAGACATTATTCATGTGAGGGGGAAGCTGGATCCTGTTGGGGACATTGAGATTATTAACCTAGAGCTAGTCCTTGCAGACCTTGCTACCTGTGATGCTAACATTGCTAAACTTGAGCGTCAGGCTAAGGTCAGGAAGGATGCTGCAGTGGCAGTACACGCCCTTCAGAAAGTTAGAGATCATCTTGCACAAGGCAGGCCTGTACGCATTCTTGAATTTTCCGACGAAGAAAAAACAGCGCTTCTGCCGTATCGCTTTTTGACATCAAAGAAAGTACTGTATCTGTGCAACATCTCGGAAGCTGATGTAAAAAATCTTTCAAATCCATATGTGGATATTGTAAAAGCCCATGCTGCAAAAGAAGGGGCAGAAGTATTGTCGCTCTGCGCTAGTCTTGAGGCGGAGATTGCTCAGCTTGATATGAACGATCGATCTGCATTTTTGGCTGGCGCTGGACTGAAAGAATCTGGCTTAACTCGGTTGATCCGGGCGTCGTTCGATATGCTCGGGCTCATTACATTTCTTACCACTGGAGAGATGGAGACCCGTGCTTGGACTGTTACGAAGGGGTCGACAGCACTTGAAGCGGCAGGAAAGATCCATACTGATATTCAGAAGGGATTCGTTCGTGCTGAGGTGATCAAGTATGAAGATTTTGTGGCCTATGGCGGCAGAGTGGGAGCACGTGAGGCTGGGAAGGTCAGGGCAGAAGGCAAGGAATATATTGTACAAGATGGCGATGTTGTCTTGTTTCTCCACAGCAATTGAGGATGTATTGGTATGTCGTTGAAACTGTTTGCTACCTGTACTCCTGGGCTTGAAGAAGTTCTAGAGCAAGAGGTTGCTGCCCTTGGATATTCTCCAAAACAGGGGAGGGGCGGTGTTGAGGTTATGGTCGCATCTCTTAAAGATGTGATGATCATGAATCTTCATCTCAGAACTGCCAGCAGGGTGCTGCTCCATCTTTTTGATATTGATCTTCCAAATAAGCAGAGCATCTATCATGCGATCTGTGAGAGAGATTGGAGGCCATTTTTTCGCGATCTTCCTACGATGGCTATTGACGTGCCGTTTTCATCGCATCCGGAGTTTACAAATTCCCTGTATGTAGCACAGCTGGCCAAAGATGCGATGTGCGACCAGCTGCGGAAGGCAACCGGTGAGAGGCCCTCAGTAGATACAAAAGCCCCACAGGTACAGTTTTCGATTATCGTTGACGAAGAGAAGGCTTCTGTGTCTTTCGACACGTCCTTAGAGCCACTGGGCAAGAGAGGATATAGAACAGAAAGTGTAGAGGCTCCGCTCAAAGAGTCGTTGGCGGCGGCGTTGTTGATGCTGGCGGGGTATACCCCAGAAGTCATTCTGTTGGACCCCTGTTGTGGTGGTGGAACATTTCTCATTGAAGCTGGTTTGATAGCGACCAATACGGCTCCTGGCCTGTTGCGTAAGACGTTTGGATTCCTTCGCCACCCTGATTTCCAAGACGAAGAGTGGCAGCAGGTTCGCCAACAGGCGTTTGCTGCAGTGCGAGGATTTCCACATGGAAAGATATTTGGTTTTGAGAAGGATCCGAAGAGTTATCGCCTGCTTCTTCGGTCTATAGCTCGTGCTGGGTTGATGGGGGAGATCGAGGTTTTTCATACAGATTTTCGCGATGGTAAGCTGCCTGCCGTTCCTAACTTCATTATTACTAACCCTCCATTTGGGGTGCGTCTTGGAGAGGCGAAGCGGTGGGAGCCATTATATCGATCGCTGGGGACTCTTATGAAACGAGGAACGCAAAAACCGGCGGTAGGAGCTGTTTTGACAGGCTCAACACCTCTTGCAAAAGAAATTGGTCTCAAGCCGAAAAAGAAAATCCCAGTGTCACACGGGGGACTGGATTGTACTTTTTGTATCTATGATCTGTTTTGATCCAATGCAAATAGACCCCCTCCTTGAGGAGGGGGTTCGTAGCAGCTCAATAAATTGTGGACTTTTATGGACAAAAATGGACTTTTTGTCTACATTTTGATTCATGAAAATATCAATTGGAAAAGCAGCAAGAGAGCTTGGCGTCACCACTAAGACGCTTCGCCGTTGGGAA
>CAINFV010000041.1 GCA_903848235.1 Chlamydiia bacterium
CATTTTTTGGGCACCGAGTTCGCAGAGCGTTGTCTTTCAGACAATTGCATTTATCATAGATCGGCCTAGGCAGGCCATCTATGATAAATGCAAGAAGTATGAGAGACAACGAATGCGAACTCGGTGCCCAAAAAATGCTAAAGTCCAGTCTGAATCGAGGAAATAGAATCTTCTCGCCGAGGATGGGTCCCTAAATTATACAAAGTCGAGTTCTTAGTCTCATTTGTTTTAAAGAGCTGCTTTGTGGTACAATCAGTCTTGTTCTTTATTTTTTGCCTATTGAGTTTTTTGTATGATTGAATCGATGGCACAATGGCTGTCCCTTCACGCTGACCATGCCCCCTTCTTTGTCTTTGGACTGTTGTTGCTCGCTGGTTTTAGTTTTCCTATCAGCGAGGACGTCCTTGTCATTGTCAGTGGAGTGATGGCTAGCACGGTGATCCCTGAGAAGACAATTCCCCTGTTCATCGCGGTATTTTTAGGGTCGTATCTTTCTGATTGGATTGCCTATTGGATAGGAAGGCTCTTAGGTCCAAAACTGTCGAAACTCGCCATGTTTCGAAGAACTTTGTCGTTAGAACGGAGGCATATTGTCGAGCGGTTCTTTCGGCGGTATGGGTTTTTAACACTCTTTATCGGTCGGATGATACCCTTTGGAGTCCGAAATAGCGTGTTTATGGCTGCCGGGGCTGGAAAGATGAATTTTGGTCGGTTTTTGCTCGGTGATGGCCTCAGTTGCCTTCTCTTTTCGTCCGTGGTCTTTTTCCTTGCCTTCCGCGCAGGGGAAAACTATGACAAACTCCATCGTTTTCTGTCTTCAATGGGGTATGTAGCCTTCTGTGTTGCCCTGTTGAGTGCCATAGCGTGGGTTATCTGGTCACGCCTTGTCAGAGAGGAAGCCTCTGATTCTGAAGTTTTACCTTAGATATGCCGATTCTTGAACAAGAAAGGTATAAATGGCTTCTATGTCCGTTTGTCGTTACATTCCGAATCTATTGAGCACTCTAAGGCTTCTTTTGGTTCCGTATATCTTTTTTTGCCCTGTAGCATGGCGTTTCCCCCTTCTCTTTGCTGCTTCTCTGACAGATTTTTTTGACGGGTATCTAGCGCGCAGGTGGAACGTACAATCGCGATTTGGCACTATGGTCGATCCGTTAGGAGACAAGGGGCTAGCGATAGCCTTTGCTTATCTTTTTTGGTCAGAGGGGCTATTTTCACTTCCACAACTGGTGATCTTTTTTTCGCGGGAAGTGGCGTTGTTGCTCTTTGCCGGCTATCTATTCTTCCAAGGGCAGTGGCAACAGTGGACGATTCAATCGTTTTGGAGTGGAAAGATTGCTACAGCCCTCCAAGCTCTGATCGTTGGATTTCTCTGCCTTGGACATGTTGCACCGGCAGTTGTATACGGCCTTTTACTGCTCTCTGGTATTGCGGCCATGCCTGAGCTTCTGTATCGAGCAAGAACTCAAGCACGGGCGCGCGGCTCGAGCGTTTAGGTTAGCCTGAGTGAAACTAAAATAAGCTTATTCATTAGGTTGCGTTCTATGGCTATTGAAGTAACAACCTCTCTTGCCTCCCTGAATTCCTACTTTACAGGAGCTCCTGATCTGTCAGATGCGATGGATGGTGCCGAGCTAGGACAGGGACTCCCCTCCTTTCAACAGTTTGCTGCTTATGCCGACCAAATAGAGGCTTCTGAATCCCAACGGGTGACGCATGAAATCGAAGACTGTGCTTCAGAATGCCAACATTGTCTCTCTCCGTCTCTGTCAGAAGAGATTTGTCGTATGATACGGAGTGTCAATTCTTCTCTCTGTGATGAAAGGTGGAAAGCAGCGATGGTTGAGGAGATCCGTTCTCTCTATCTTCTTCCAAGTAAGCAAGCGTTTTATACCGTTCATCGGCTTGAAGAGTGTTTTTCTCGGGTTCATTTAGATGACGATTCGCCACAGATGATCGAACTGAATGCGTTGAAGAAGGTGCTGAAAAAAGCAGTAGAAGAGGAGGTGGGTCAAGGAATGGTATATCGTAATGGCTCCGAGATGCCCCCTGTAAGCTGTGTGATAAAACAAACAATGACGTATTCAGATACTGTTGATGAGCCTGTCACCGACTTTCATGCCTATATTCCTGGCCAAGCGGGTAAGGTTGGACGATGTATTGTGCGGGTAAACAAATTTACAGAGTGTAAGGGAGTGGGTTACGGAACGAATCTAGCCGTTGGCGTTCTGAAGTTAGATTCCTATGCGAACACAGTTTTTCATGGCATCGGCACTCTTCTGATGCAAGCGGCTATGGAATATGGGTTACAGTACGGTTGTAGAGGCCGCATAGCCCTTCATTCAGAAAGCTCAGCCCTTGGTTTTTACTATAAAATTGGGATGCGGACGATGTCGAAAAGAGTCGATGCAATCATCAAAAGGAGCGTCGATAGAACTGTTTCTGGGACAGGTACACGGGTGGGTATTCCTCTAGAAGACCCGGAGTTTATGTACCTTCCTCAAGAGGCTGTTGAACGATGGCAGGAAAGAATTCAGAGAAACCCGGTTCTCTATTTGTAGCTCATAGTACCTCGACTTTGCAAAGTCGAGGTTACGCTACTGTTTCAGCAACGGGTTCTTCTGAGTGCTCTTTTGTGAATTGGCTGAATTCTTTTCCGAGCGCCTTTACAGCCACTATCCAGACTGTTGTTGCGCCAATGACAATGAGAGCGACATATGGGGCGCTGCAGGATAGCGTTCCGAAGAACAATAGCAGCCCCTGATGGATGACAGAACCGCCGGATTTTGCCATCCGCGAGCCGATGCCATCAATAGCTGCCTTTCCCTTCATCCGCTCATCGCGATCGAGGGGTATAAAGGCCATCTCTTTGGTAGCGTCAAACACAGAGTATTTTGCCGCTTTTGTAAAACAGTTCTGCACAGAGCCGAAGAGCACGGCAAGAGCCAATGGCGTTGTTCCAAGAACAGTAGAGACGATAGGGGCTATGGCATCCCCTCCAAACAGGCAGCCGAAGAACGCCATTGTTGTGATCATGAGGACTGCTGGTGTGAGAAGCGCTGTTTTGGTCCATCCCAAACGGTTGATGATCCCAGCCATGACAACGGAGGCTATTGTTGAGATGATCCCCATCGCACTGGTGAGGTTGTTGATGTAGATGTTGTAGTCGACGGTCGATGGGTACAGTTGGCGAAGGCGGTCCTTCCAGATGACTTCAACGAGGTTGATGACGAGGTTGTATGAGATTACAATCGTCGCAATGCCAAGGAGGTACTTGGAATTGGCAATGCAGACTAGGCTTTCTTTGAAGTTCAGTTTTTTCTTCACTTTTTTCTGAGACTTTTCATCATCCTTCGGAAGATAGGAAGAATCAGAGAGGACGTTTCGATCCATCCACCAGAAGGTGAGCAGTGTGATAAGGGCGAGGCCTACGATAAGAAAGAGGATTTTCGTCAGCGACTGCTCCCAGGCATCTTTTCCAAAGGCAAAGTTGCTATCAAACTCTCCATAGGAGAGAGCTACTGCGATCTGTCCGGCACAAAAGGCGGCGATATTTGAGGCGATGACCATGACGCTGTAGAAACGAGGTGCTTCAGAGATTTTGGTGACTTCGTTGGCAAATCCCCACATCAAGACTTGCAAGACGATCGTTCCCCAGAGCTCTGAAATGATATAAAAACCTGTGAGGGTCCAGTTGCGATACATCGCGATGAGCCCTTTGCAGCCTAAAGGGAGAACGCTTTGTAAAAAGTCGGCTGAAGCATTCGGATGGAGTGCTTCTCTGTTTGGGTAGATGAAGAGGCAGAAGATGAGGAAGAAGGCAGAAAACGACAGGATAATGATCTGGAAGACCACGGCTCTTGAAAAGCGGTTGAGGAGGTAGGAGAATAACATCGTCGCAACGATCGCCGCAGGGAGCATTCCCCAGAGCTTGATAAAGGGGATGACTTCTGCTCCAGATCCTCGAGCTGTGACGACGAGGGCATCCTTTAGGTTGCGCAGAATGCTGTAGTCGAGAGCAACCAGCGCAAGCATGATAACCATCGGCACGATCTTTTTGATCTCATGGGAGTGAATTGGCCAGAGGAAGGAGCGTATACCAGAAAAGGCAGCGCTTTCTGTCTGATTCATCTTTCTCTCCTAATCCAAATAGAGAATAAGCTTATCAATAATTTTCTTTCTTTTCAAGATAATTTCTCGTTATTAGCAAATCTGCAATTACACTAAGGCCGCTGCAGGTTGTGCTTCTAGCTCGAGAGAGCCAACAGTTGGTTCGAGCTGGGGCTGTGTTTTTTCGAGGAACTGTTTTCCAAGACTTCGAACAGCCGCCATCCAGACGCCAATGATAGAGAAGAGAATGACAGCAACATATGGGACACACGCAGAGATTGTTGAGAGGGTGATGAGGAGAAATTGATAAATAACCGATCCTCCAGACTTGCCCAGACGATTGCAAATTCCGTCGATGGCAGCCTTGCCTTTCACTTTTTCCTCTTGAGAGAGGGGAATGAATACCATTTCTTTGGTAGCGTCGAACACCGTGTATTTGGCGGCTCGCGAGCAGCAGTTTTGAAGCGTCCCGAAGAAGACGACCAGCGTCAGCGGCGAGATGCCCACGAATGCAAGAGCGAGTTCTGGAGATCCTTTCATGAAGAAGAAGCCAAAGAAGCCAATGCTTGTGATCAGAAGGATGGCTGGGGTGATCAGAGCTGTTTTCGTCCAACCGAAGATGCGAAGAGAGTTTCCAGACACAAGAAGTGAGGCTAAGGTAGCAATAATTCCAATCCAGGTCGTTACTTGATTCATATAGAGGTTGTATTGGAGAGGATTGGGGTAGAGTTCTTGGACCTCATGCTTCCACAGGACTTCGACAAGGTTGATCACGACATTGTAGGAGATGACAATCGTGACGAGACACAGCATATATCGGGAAGAGAAGAGATATCGGATATTTTCTCTCATGGATAGCTTTAGCTTTTTGGTTTTCTTTGAGGCCACAGAGTCTGTCGATGGTCCTAATTGTGGGTGAGTTTTTAAGACATGGTTGAGATAGACGAGCAGGAGCAGGGCTACTGCGCCTACCCCCACGACCATCGAGATCAAATATTCAAGAGTAGGTCCCCACGAATCGCCACTGGACATTTGCGAAACGTTTGATTGGGAGAGCTGTGTTGCAAAGATCGAAAGCTGTCCAGCAGCAATTCCTGAGAGGTTGATGCCTACTCCGAGCAAGCCGTAAAACCGCTTTGCTTCATCTAGTTTTGTTATCTGATTTGCAAATCCCCAGAGGAGCATCGCTATAATAATGTTGCTCCATAGCTCTGCCATAGCGTAGAAGATGGAAAAGCTCCAATAACGAATCATCGAGATAAGGCCTTTGCAACCTACGGGCAACACTGTCGACAAAAAGTCAGCCGCGGAGTGGAAATGTACAGCCTCTCGTTTGGGGTAGAGGAGGAAGGCAAAAAGAAAGAAGAAGATGAGAAAAGATCCGAGCATGACGTAAAAAACATTTTCGCGGGAAAAACGGTTCGATAGGCGAATGAAGACCCATGTTAAAAGAACCGACATCGGGAACATAACCCATACTTTGATAAAAGGGATGACTTCAGCGCCCGAATTTTTCGCCGTGATAACCAATGTGTCTTTCATGCATCGAAGAACATTATAATCAAAATGGAGGAGGAAAAAGATAAACAGCATGGGGACAAGCTTTTTCAGCTCTCGACCGTAGATGGGCCAAAAGCAGGTACGCCACTTGCCAAACGTCTCTGATGTTGAACCATCAGTCATGGAAGCCCTCTAGTAGTAGTGAAAAAATCTCCCTGCTGTTTGGGAGTTCCTCGGATTCTTCAAACCCGGGTTTCAATATCTGCGAATATGAGCACATGTAGGAATACGTAGAGCGGACGGAAGCGAGTTTATTCGCCTTAGGCGACATGGCACCCGCCTGACGCCACCAAGAGCAAGAGGATAGGCTGCACTGCAGCACTAAACACTAGTCGTGTGGTGTCGATAAAAACTTTACAACAAGTCTGGCAAGACTGAAACGACATGAATAACACCGTTACTTAGTCCACAAGTAGCTTAACTGATACTTTAAAAATGTTCAAGAGAAAAAGCAGTTATCTTACACAACGAGATACGTTTTTTAGACCCCACGGGCCGAAAAGTGTACAAAGTCGAGTTAAAGGCTCTCTGACCATGTTGAAAGCGATGTTTTAAAAGGAAATCAATGACTCATCATCGGTGGTTGAATGATGATTAAAAAAGAGCTGTTTTCGAGGTGAATGCACATTTTTTCCTTGGATCGAACAAAGGTACTTGATACATATTCTTTTTTTGTGCATAATCGAACCGTATTTTTAAGGAACGCAACCTGTTTAGTACTTGTGTGGTGACTGAAAGGCTGCGCTATAATTTAGGTGAAAAAAGATGGAAAAACAATCTGATAATGAATTACATGGGCTTGTCTCAATTACAGAGGCAGCAAGGATTCACAACGTAACACGGCAAGCTATTTACGTAGCTATTAAGTCGAATAAGTTACGTGCAAGAAAAGATACGCGCCGTTGGATGATCGATTTAGCTGATTTACGCGAATATAAGCGATTGAAATACTCCAGAACACGGTCGATGTTCGAAGGAGAACTGCTTTTTGACAATGCAAAAGGCTTTTATTCTGTCAATCAAGTTGCGAAGTTGCTCAATGTTCCAGCTCAAAAGATCTACTATGCTGCTCGCAGTGGCTATCTGAAAGCCACCCGAAAAGGAGCTGCATGGGTGATTCATGAGAACGATGTAAAATCGTATAGAGAACAATACTTGGCTGCTAAGAAGCGTAAAGCTGCGTAAAAAAGGACCTGGCCGATTGTGATCGGCCGTTCCATGACAGCATGTTGTGATTTTTCGTCTGCATTTTTCCAAGATCAACGCTCGAGCGTCTTGGAAAAATGCAGTTTTTTTTCAGTCCCTAGCTGATTCACCGTTCCCCATCTCTTTTGCCAATCACCGTTGGTTCTTCGAGAATCTGCCTTCAAACCAATGTTGCCATCTATCTTGCGACAGTATTTTCGGGAAGACGAAAAGTCGAAAATAAGAGGCTTCCGGATTTGCGTCAGTGAAAATAGATCCGGCTGTTGTTATCGAAGAACATCAAAATTGAAAATATCTGCCTTTTGCAAAACGAGCAGCGCGCGCTGCTCGCGGCGGCTCGAATAGAGAGGGTATCTCTTCTCATCAATAGCTAGCGCTATTGGCTTCGTCGAGATAAACTCTCCCTTCGTCGCCGGCGCTTTGCATATCGCAGCCATTAGTTTTGCCAAAGCCTCTATAAATAGGATAACCCGTGAACCCTATTAATGTATCAGTCCGACAAGACCTCGATGGCGGGGTTTCCTTTGTGGTAGAGGACAACGGCGTTATGTATGAAGGGCCTGACGCTCTGGCTCACTTGCACAGTGTTCCTGATCCGAAACTAAGATTCTCATTGGAGCAAAGGGTCTCTTCTCTTTCTCAAGAACAATTGTTCCCTACTATCCCTCAAGGGGAATCTTTTGAAGGCCCTCCTTGCGAGGTTTTTCCAACACATCTTCTTTTACCATTGAAGGCAATTCTCAAATTCTGTCAGCGCGGAGACAATGCTACGTCTATCGCCACAGGAAGAGCTGTTGTTGGGACAATTGGTAAGATGACTGATGTATGTAAGATTTCTCAGAAACACATACCCTCCCATCCAACGTATTCTGAAGTGGGAGTGGGAGGTCTGAAAACGGGTGCTGAATGCTGGGCAAAGTGGCAAATCTCAAAAAAACTTGAGCAGTTGATGGCCCAATCTCTTTGTTCTATGGCCGGGCTGTCACCTGGTACTTCGGTTTATATCGGGGTTATCTCCCTAGTAGGAAGTTCTGTCGCGCTCTCTTATGAATGGGATAATTTTATTGACTTGCTCGGTAACACATCTTCATTGTGCTTAGATGCCCTAGGTCAGATTCCTACGATTTTAGAAAGAGAAGCAGAACGAGAAGGGCAGTTTGCACTGCAGTGCCGAGAGGCAGTTGAAGGCTTTTTTCGCATAGCTTCTACAGGCTGCCTGGATGCCTTAGGTCAGATTCCTACGGTTTTAGAAAGAGAAGCAGAACGAGAAGAGCAGTTTGCGTTGCAGTGGCGAGAGGCAATTGAAGGCCTGTTGCACAAAACTTCTACAGACCGAAAAAAGGAAGGGTATGTCCCTTTTGAATATGACCTTACCATGACAGGGCGTGAGCTTCTGGGAAAGCGTCCTTTGGAATCTTCTACGAAAATCGACCTTCAAGTCTCTGAAGGAGAAGAGAGCACTCAAAAGTCGACTCAACTTGGCAAAGAGGCCACTGGCCAAACAGCGGTACAGAAAGACCCGCTTCCAGAAGAACCGCCCCAAGGGGAGGAAGATCCTTCCCCCCAAAAAATACATCTGAATTTTTCACTGAACCTTGCCTTTGAAAAAAAGGACTTTGTCCTTACCCCTCCCCCTCCGCCGCTTCCCTCCTATTGGGAGGATAGAATCAATGTACGAGTGGGTCCTGGGCGAGTGTATGTTGGGGTTGATTTTTCGAAAAACCCTGGGGGCTCACTCGAGGGGTCGATTCATGATCCGGCCCACTGGCGTCAAGAAAATGCAGAATATGTAAAGGCGTATTTCGCATACCAAGACTACAAGACAACAGAAGTGGAAGCGCTGAAGATCGACCATAAGGTGATGCCAAATCCCAAATTGGGTGATGGGCATCATAGAGTGAAATTTGATGCGACTCCTCTGACAAAAGAGAACCCATTCGATCCCAAACATCCGTTCCAGATCACGTTTGCAGAATTTAAGTACGGTTTTGCATACAAAATGGACCGCGAAGTGATTGGTGTGAGTGACGAGCTTTTGCCGTTCGTAGAGTTTCATCGAGTCTTCTTCGGCAAGGGGAAAAATGCAGCATGTGCCCAACATGTATGTAAGACCAAAGAAATGAAGTATTTTGAAGAGATATGCGATGAATATATTGAATATAAGAAGCAAGAAAGCCTGGCTTTTATTGCCGGAAAAAATTTTAGACCAGCGAAAAAAAACCTCGCGATATATCACCAGCTCCATCCTGACGACCTAGATACATGCAAAGCCCTGATGTATCTGTGCTCCGAAACTGGCAACGATACTGAGGCTCTCACGTATGCCTATCAAATACCTTCGGAAAAAAGAGGTGCTGACATTGAGTTGTGGATGGCAAGGATGAATGCACAGCTCGGCCACCAGACAGAAAGCCTAGAGTTGTATCGCCATTACGAAGGGGTGGCACCCGAGGACAAAACGGCGTTACTCGAACACGCGATACTCTCCTTGCAGGGTCAAGAAAAGGATAAAGAAGAGGCGAGGAGAATCTTGGCCGGCCTTGAAACACCATCTTCGTGGCAACTCCTTGCGCTGGATTCTGCCCAAAGAAATAGCTGGAAAGAGGCTGTTGAATTTGCAGAAAAAGATCCTTCATTGAAAAATTTTTCGACTGAGTTGCGACAAGCGGCGAGTCTGTTTTTTGAACAGCAGAAAGATTTTAGCCAATCTTTTTCTATGCTCGAGCCGTTAGTTGATCGAGCTGAAGGGGCCGAAAAGAGCACGTACAACTATGCTTTAGCTGATTTAGCGTGCAAACAAAACGAGTTTTCAAAAGCAGCTTTTTATGTAAGCGAGGGTCTTAAAACCGATAGCTCACCAGACAAGAATGTACGGGTCTCGCTTTTGGGACATTTACAACTTCAAACCAGAAATGTAGACAAAGCTCTTGAGTCATTTCAAACATACCTGAAAAATGCGCCGGATGATCTTGTCATTCAATCTCTGTGTGCACGATTGTACAAAGATAAAGGAGATGTGGCAAAAGCCAGAACCACTTTATTAGGAGTTTTGGAGAAAAAACCAAATCATGTAGAATCTCTTATTCTTCTTTCCAACCTGTATATAGAACAAAAGAATGCCTTTTTAGCAGTAGAGACACTTGAAAGAACTCTGGCCGTTGATCCAAAGCAGAATTGGGCGCACCTTGTTTTAGGAAATCTCTATATGCAAGAAAGGAGCTTCTCCAAGGCTCTTGATCATCTTGAAAAGTTTTTGAAAGTAAATCCCAAAGAGGAACGGGCCCTGTATCTTGCAGGGATGGCCTATATGGAAACGAATCAGCTAGACAAGGCTAGAGAGAAGTTTCTCTTGATGGTAAAACATAACCCGAACTCAGCCGTAGGGGAACATGCCCTTCAAGTGGTACAACAGCAAATGACTGTGCGCATCGCTCAGAGAAGGCTTGTTGAAGAACATCGAGTTTTGCAAATGGGATCTGATACCTGCGACGAGCCTAATTCTGATTTTTCTCTTGGTGCTGCGACAGCCGCCGCCTATTGGTTCACAAGACGTCTGAAAAGGAGACGGGGGCACTCCGGCTGCGAATCACTTGAGTCGGCCCACAGCCCAGAGGGGCTTCCTACAGTCCGCCTGAGTGAAGAGTCGTTGTCGTTTGAAAATCCCGAAGCCGTTCGCCTCGCACAAGAAGACCAAATTCGTTATCCAAAGTATTAATGTAAGGAACGTTCATATGTATGATCCCGTTGGAGAAAGAATGCTTCAAGACACCCAAGACTATCGTCATGCGACGTGGCTTGAGACTCAACGACACAATCGAGAGGTAGAAAGAGAACAAGCTGCCATGCGTGGTTTAATGGAGAGTCAGGCAAGAATGGATCTTGCACGCCTTCAAGAAGAACAAATGGTGGCAGCCCAATCACGAACCCTTCAAAAGATGGTGGAGGTTTTCCAGAAAACCATGGCAAAGGGAACCGCTTATTTTGAAGAGGGGGCCTATCCAGCTGCTATAGCAGAATTTAAGAAAGCTAAAGATGATTTTACAAGTGGGGAGATCAGGGCCCTTGGAGCGGCTTTAGACGGTGATGATCGATCTCTATTTTCTAATGACGATTTCTTAAGAACCACTCGAAGAAAGTGGGAAGAGATTTCTCCTGATTACTATTACAACATGAGTCTGGCCTCATTGCAAAACAAGGACTTTTTCTCCGCTATAGCATCCGCATCTCCGCTGATTGAAAAAGAACCCCACAGCTGGAAGGCTTATAACTTGCGAGCCAAGGCAGAGATCCGTCTCGCTAGAAGAGATCACACTGAGTTTCCAGAGCGCATTGTACAAGATCTTGATGCCTCTTTGCTTCTTTCTGCCAATCAAGAAACAATAAAAGCGCGACGCTATTTTGTCCAAGGTGATTTTCCTCATGCTATTAGATTCCTGGAACTAGCATTAAAGGAGCCAATTCCACTTCCTGAACGAATTGAGCTTTTAGAGTTTTTAGGAGACGCATATATCGCAACTAAAAACATAGAAAAGGCCCTAGAAGCCTATGAATTGGCACTAAAAAATGTGCCCGATCACCTACAGTTTTTTGAGCAGATTGAAATTCTAAGGACAAAAAGAGGTGATATTTTACTAGGAGCGGGCAGGGAAGAAGAAGCCTTTGCAGAATATCGAAAAGCACACGAAGTAAACGAAAAAAACCCCCTATGTTTCATCCCAGAAGCAAACGGAGGAGCCGCAGAAAAACAGTTTGCGCTCGGTGTAGCGTATTATAACGGAACTCCGGCTATCAAACGAAATTGGACAAAAGCAAAAGAGTGGTTCCTAAAATGTGCTGAGAAAAAAGATCGTGCCAAATACCTTCTTGGATGGATGCATGAGCAAGGATGGGGTGGCGCGAATAAAAACTTGACTGAGGCCGTTCGTTTTTATCGGGAATCAACGGAAGGTGATGGGCGGTATAGTGCCGGCTTGTTGCTCTTGAAGGGGGGCGAAGGCCTTGCCGCAGATCCTCGTCAAGCGCTTGAATGTCTACGGTATGCCGCAGACCATGCAACCCCAAAGTTGCGAACGGAGGCCTCCTTTAAATTAGGTACACTTTTGAGTGAAGGCGAGGGAGTAGAACGATCCTTTCCAGAAGCATTCCAAAGATACCAATTTGTGGCTGATTCGACTGTTGAAGGAGTCGATGCTGCTAAAAAGACGATGGCTGCTTATACAATTGGGGTATGGTACCTGGAAGGAAGAGATGGGGTTCCCAAAAATCTTACCATGGAGGGGTCCTTCAAATATTTACCATCGGCGCACAGAGCTGGATATGCACAAGCAAAAGCCCCCTATGCCAGGCTGCTTTTTGAGGCTGCTGAAACCTATAGCCAAGATAAAAAAAATGAGGTTCTCGGTAACTATACAAAGGCTGCGGATCTAGGTCATGCTATGGCCGCATATCGGGCGGGCGAGCTCTATCGCCTTGGCGCTTCAGGCATTGCGAAAAAGCGGGCGCTAGCAAAAAAATATTTACAAATAGCTGTTGATCATGGTGTTAAGGAAGCGAAAGCATCACTAGAAGAGATGAATTCTTGGTGTACCATTGCGTGAGGCACAACTATCCCGTGAACCAATTTAACTGTCACCGGTGTATACCGGTGACAGTTAAATCCTCGATCTTTTAAGCCATCAAAAAACTGCAACTTTCAGCGGTCACCGGGATATGACAGCAACTGTTTCAAAATGAGTTGTCTGCGGAAACATGTCATATGCTTTCAGCTTCTGTACATGCCAATGTGCCGCTCGTAAGAGGGCGAGGTCACGGGCCATCGTTGGCGGCGAGCAGGAGACATACAAGATCCTCTTCGGCCCAATTTCGAGCATACGAGATGTCACTTTAGGGGAGAGTCCACTCCTGGGTGGATTGACGATCATCCAATCGCACGGTGCTTTGACGGTAGAGAGAAACTTTTCCACAGAAGACTGTAGAAGGGTGAGGTGGCCTTTTTTGAGGATCTTCTCAGCAGACATTCGTGCTGCCCGAACCGCTGCTTCTGAAAGTTCTACAGCAGTGACGAAATGTCCACGCTGAGCCAAGCCGATAGCTGTGATGCCGATTCCAGAATAGAGATCAAAAATCGTTTGCTCTCGGCCCGAAGAATCTACAATGTCGATAATATCTGCCCACAGCACCTCGCTGAGTGCTTTGTGATTTTGAATAAAAGCATCGACAGAGCAGTGCCAGGTCGTATGGAAAGCTTCGAATGCAAACTCTGTATTGCCGCTGTCATGCCGCTGTCTGGGCAATCGAAAGGAGACTGTTCGAACAAAGGGAAGCGAGCATAACTCATGGGTGATCTTTTGTACGGATTCTTTCGAGAGGTGGACAGAGCCCGAGAGGAGAATGGAGACGTTGTTTTGAGGAAGACGGAAGAAGGTAAGATCCAGCGTTGCAGATGACGTGCCTGGAATTTTGCTGATGATTGCTGTCACCTGTTGCAAATAGG
>CAINFV010000042.1 GCA_903848235.1 Chlamydiia bacterium
CCCTCCTCTTCAAATCCAACCCTAAAACCCTTCTTCTCTCCATTCCTCATTTATCCTCAACTTCTCCTTCCCGCCCTACTCTAAACTATTAAGGGGAAAGTGTCTCATTCTCATTGGCACGGAGGGATATTCGAACGCTCCTGTGAAATAGGCTTGTGGCTCATGATGCCGGACAAGATATCCAGGATATTCGGCACGCGTATAACCAGACAGCTTAAGGGCAAGCTGAATACAACACTCGAAAAAATCGAACACGGCCATCATATATTTCGGGCATACTGGAAAAATGCTTTCATCAAGCAATACGAGAAGTTCTCAACCTTTTTAAGAAACGAAATCTGCTCCAACAACCTTTCGGATTTCCACCTCAAAAAGAATCTGGACAATCTCTTGAAAGTCCGAGAGAAGTTCCTTTCAATAACCGACCGCTTTGCAGATTTTCAGGCACAGGCCCTCAATGTCCATTTTGATTTTCCCCTGTTCCAGAGACTTGCACTGCCCATAATGCACGGGGCCGTGAAAATACCGGGAATTAAAATCCATGACACACGTATTCTGAGGCTAATGGAAGTATTGCTCCATGCCGGAACAACCATCTCAGGTTTCACAACCAATATGATTCATGAGGCTGTCCTTTCTTCCTTTGGCATACCCGAAGAAAATTATCGCCTGCCCCAACTGAGATATGATCTGAGAAAGCTGAAAGCCCACGGACTACTTGAACGCGACGGCCGCCGGTATGCCAACAGGCTTACTGACAAAGGGATTAAAACAGCAACCATGTTCGTGCTGTTCCATAAGCGTCTCTGCGGGCCACTCGCCAATACTCTCTTTAATCACCGCACAAATCCCAAATACCGCTTCAATACCAAAATCGAAAAAGCTTATGACAAGGCTGACGCCTCAATCTTGCAACTTATTGATTTCCTTGAGGCTGCCTAACATTTCCTTGACTGAAAATACACACATTGCGAGGGTAAGAATCTAAAATATAGGGTCTTTCGTATTTTAGTTGATAAGGATTTATAAAGGCATCGGATAACACCTTTTTCTGGTAAATTATTTTTGGGAAAACAAACTACCGGGAGGTGTATCCGATGCATATGAAGACTATCACAGAACTGCTGAATCTTCCAAAGTATAAGGTGAAAAAGGTCATTGAGATTACTGATGAAAGCCTGCACCTGGAAGTGACGCCCAAGGAAAAAGAACCACCTATATGCTCAGCCTGCATGATGGTTCATAATACAAAGATTCATAGCAGGCAGGAAGTAGTTGTCGAGGATATGTGGATGTGCAACAGGAAGGTCTTTCTTCATATTGTCAAAAGAAAGTCCATATGCATTGAAGACGAAACAATAAGGACAGAACATATTCCCGATCTGCTTGGCAGAAACACGAAGAGATTTTCCGAACATGTTTACAGGCTGACATCTATCACCACCAATAAAGAAGCAGGTTGGTTTCTGGGAATCGATGATGAAAGGGTCTATCGAATAGATAAAACCATGCTTGAACAGCTGGCAAAAGAACGGCTTGATCCTGTGCCTATTCCGAAACACATGAGTGTTGATGAAGTCGCATGGCAGAAATGGCACAAGTATGTCACCAATGTTGTGGACACTGATTCCAGGATGGTCATCTGGAACCACCAGGGAAGAGGAAAAGCTGTCTTGGACAAGTTCTATCACAAGCTTGGGAAAGAAAACCGCAAAGAGATAAAAGCCGTTGCCAGTGACGGAGCAAGGGGTTTCCTCAAATCCACAAGGGAACACACTGATGCGCTGATTGTCCTCGATCATTTCCATGTGAAGATGTACCTCAATAACGCTCTTGATGCTGTCAGAAAAGAAGAGCTCAAAAAGGCAAGAAAGCAGGAAAACCGTGAACTTGAGGGCATACTCCATTGCAATCAGAGATTCATTATGATGAAAAACAAGCCTTCCAAGAAGAAAGAAAACATCCTTGAAACTCTTTCACGTCTCAATCAGCGTGTCTATGAAGCAATGCTTCTTAAGGACCAGTTCATTGAAGTGTATAATGCTCCAAACAAGAAAGCAGCAAGCGTACTACTCGGGAAGTGGATCGTCTCTGCCATAAAGTCGGGAATAAAACCATTTGTGCAGTTGGCTGACAAGTTCTTCCGTAAGAGACATTATATCCTTAATATCTTCGAACACCGCATCTCTACTGCGATCTCAGAAGGTATTAACAACAAAATCAAAAGGCTAAGAAGAATGGCTTACGGTTATAGAGATGTCCATTACTTCCTGTTGAAAATCCATCAGCATTGTGGCTTGCTAAATCCTAAGTTATCAACTTAAACACGAAAGATAG
>CAINFV010000043.1 GCA_903848235.1 Chlamydiia bacterium
ATCCATGTCTTGTAGGGTTGCCTCCCGGTTCTTCTGGTAATCGTCATTGGCAGAGTCGATGGTGATTGCTTTGTTGAAGCAGGTCAAAGCCTCCTGATATCTTTTCATTTCCCGGAGGACGACACCTTTATTATTCCAGGCGGTGGGATCTTGAGGCTTGATTTGAGTGGCTTTTTCAAAGCATTCCAGGGAGCCGGAAAGGCTGCCTTCACCGGCCAGAGCCATGCCCATTCCTGTCCAGGCATCAAAATAAGAGGGATTTGTCTGCAGGATCTGGTTGAAGATGACAATAGCCTCACGGTTTCTATTTAATCCTCGGGAGAGTGCAATTGCTTTCAGGTTTGAAGACTCGGGATTGGAGGCGTTGATAGCAATCGATTTATCAAAACAAGCGATGGCATCGTCAAAGCGGCGCATCATGCCCAGTGCTCTTCCCTTATTATTCCACAGCTCCGTGCTGTTCGGCTCCTGCTCCAGGGCCTTGTCATAGCTTGCAGCCGCTTTTTCAAAGTCGCCCGAGATGAAGTACCCATTTGCCTGATCGGACCAGAACTGTGCCGATTCTCCCATTGCCGGCAGAACATATATCGCCGCCAGCACCGCGATAATAGTAATTGCAAGTTTCATAGAGAACCTTTCTTTAACGAAGGGGTAAATATCTCTACCCCTTGGCTTTGCAACCAATTGCAAAAAAAAGCGCTTGACTTAACCTACCCGTCATCTTTTTTGATTTTCTCCATAAACGTGTTCCATTTTCTCGCCTCGTTAACCTTTCGCCGGGTCAATTCCTCAGCGTCGTACTCTGTCAGAGTGCCATGTTCTTTCTTCTTCAGGATATCATTGAAGTCCAGAAGCGCTCTAATTATACTTGCAGCTTCATCATGAAGCGCTAGTGCCTGTTTTTGGGTCAGCTTTGCCACCTTGAGATCTTCCTCATCGATCTTCTCTTTTTTCTCCAATATCTCGATCAACTCGGCAATTTGCAGCCGCTCTTTCTCTGTGATCTCTTTTTCGTTAATCAATCTCCAGATGAGACTGTGTAGCTCTACTAGGCCCTGCCCGGCATTAATCTCAGGTGGGAGATCCTTTTCACTCTGATGAAACTTTTTCATCTCGCTTTTTAGATCATTGCCATCGATCTGCATCTGCTCCGGCTCTTTCACCCCTACCCATACCAAAACGTGATGAAGACTGGCCAGGAGCTTTTTGCGTTCCGCTTCAGTCAGATAGTCGATGATGTCATTTTTTTCAATTTCAGACATGAATCCTCGTTCTAATCGGGGCGGCAAAAGTTTTATAGCTATGCATGCAATGCTATGGTCTATGACACACGAAAGCTCTGTGGGGAATCGTCTTCTACGACGTTCGTTCACTCGTTGATGAAAAGGTCCGCATTTTTGACACCACTCTCAGGGATGGCGAGCAGACTCCGGGCGTATCTCTCACCCAGGACGAAAAGCTCAAGATCGCCAGGCAGCTTGACAAACTCGGTGTGAATGTTATCGAGGCCGGATTTCCCGTATCCTCCAAGGGGGAGTTTGACAGTGTCCGGAAAATCGCTGGGGCGGGCCTGCGGGCCCAGGTCTGCGGCCTCTCCCGCATTGTGAAAAAGGATGTCCAGGCCTGCCTTGATGCCGATGTGGGCATGGTGCATGTCTTCGTTCCCACCTCCGACATCCAGATAGCTCATACTATTAAGAAGAGCCATGACGAGATAGTGGCCAAAGCTATGGAGACGGTGCAGTTTGTCAAGGACAACGGCAGAACATGTCTCTTTTCTGCCATGGATGCCACCCGCACCTCGCCGCAGTTTTTGCATCGCATCTTCCGGGCTGTGCAGGAGGCGCACTGCGATATCATCAACATCCC
>CAINFV010000044.1 GCA_903848235.1 Chlamydiia bacterium
AAAATCTCAAAAAACCATCCATAGTGGAGAATAGACTAACTCTAACATCTTTTCTTGACGAGCCAAATCTTCTTTCTGATCATGGATTGAAAATCGGGCATACGCCATTATAGGTAGCTCTTCAAACCGACTGGAAGAACGATTTCGAGGATGTAGAGATGATACGGCGTACCGACGCCGGCCTCCGGGCGTCCTTTGAGAGGGAGCCAACATTCCTTGACACTCCCAACGACGGAGCGTTTGAGGTGAGACTTAAAAAAAAAGTCGGGGGCTTTTCCGATGCTTAAAATCTTAGTCATACTGACCAAATATGATCAGGTATGATTAACTACAGAAGAAACTGTTAAAGCCCCGGTCGAGAGCCAGTAGGATCCACAGGGAATGTCAACACACTACGCACTACTGAATC
Source organism: Chlamydiia bacterium (assembly GCA_903848235.1). Taxonomy (GTDB): domain Bacteria; phylum Chlamydiota; class Chlamydiia; order Chlamydiales; family FEN-1388; genus CAINFV01. The sequence continues at coordinate 410 of CAINFV010000044.1, forward strand.
CACAGATCGGTTGGTCCAGCATCCGCTTCAGGAGGAGCTATCACAGATGCCCCCTCTAGCTGATCGTTGGAACGCAGAATATTATAAAAAACACTCTGGCAGCCAATTTCAATTGGGGATGGGGGTCCTTGATTCGTTGCAATTCAAGGTAGACGAGAGAGTCCTTGATGTCGGATGCGGCGAAGGACGACTTACCGTTGAAATAGCAAGACGCATTCCCAAGGGCAAAATCGTAGGTATCGATATCTCTGCAAACATGATCCGCGAAGCCCAAAAAACGTATCAAGATGTTTCGAATGTGTCATTTGGACGGATTGACGCTACCGAGTTTGATGCCAAGGATGTATTTGACAGAGCGGTAAGTCTTGAGACCTTCCACTGGATTGAGGACCAGCCCAAGGCTCTTAAAAATATCTATGCCGCGCTAAAACCCGGCGGGCACCTATATATCTTGATGAAGCCATCAAGAAAAAATCCGATATTCGAAGCCATGGAAAGCAAGAAATGGTCCAGTGTACTTCAGCAGAGTAAGGCTTATTTTCAAGGACACAGCCCAGAAACAATTACGCCATTGTTGGAACGGTGTGGGTTTGTAAACATTGATGCCCGCATTAAAGCAAATGAATGTGTTTTTAAAAATCAAAAAGACTTGTGTGATTGGCTGATGGGGTGGGTGCCTTATGCCACGGGTCTGGTGGAAGACAAGGCACAAGAATTTGTGCAGGATACTACCCAGGCTTTTAAAAATTGTCCTGGAGATATTGTATGCACCCAGTATTCATTGCATGTTACCGCGCAAAAACCAGGTTAGTGTCCTCGTGACGACAACCTTTTCTATAAGAGTGTCAGGTTTGGCATTTGGGCATTTGCCACGTATTTGTTCTCTGATTTGCTACGAGGCCGCATTCGTTTACAAGCCATCATCCTAACCATGTCAGACATGTCGTCGATGAATGATAGCAAAGGCTAGGAACGGAGTATGTCGATCTTCTGTATCAGCGTCACGTCGATGTTTGGGTCCAGCATGGTGTCGTATGCAGGTGAGGCGGGAGCATTTACAGAAGAATCACCTCTTCTTCAAAACCAGCAGATGCATGCCCATTAACGTCCAGGCACTATCATCAGTTAAATAGGCGACCGTTTCATCGTATGCTTTTGCTAAATCGATTGGAATGTGCCAATGTCTTTTCAAAAGGTGTGAGAACAAGAGAATTTGATTGAAGTAGAGTGCGTTTTTGCTGCCCTCTATTCGGACAAACTCACGTAGAACTTCTCCGTTTTTATCAAGATTGCTAAAAACAACCTCGTACAGTTCACACAAAGGTGAATCTCCACTCTCCAATCCATGCAATAACTCAAGGGTTACTTTTCGGTTTCCTGTTTGTTGTTCTTTTTCCTGAACTCGAGCAAGCTCTCGCAGCCCCTCATCAACGGAGGGGATTGGATGGGAGGTTCTCACGGCAGAGTCACAGGTATCGATGATAATAAGATGACCGCCCGACGATAGATACTGTGCAGTATTTTGGAGGGCCATGATCGGATTTTTGAGATACTGTACGACTAACCTATATACTACAGCATCAGCTGACCCAATCAGTCGTTCATCCAAAACCTCAGCATCACCTTCTTGAAAAACGATATTCCTTCTTACGTAGTGCTCTTGAGCTTCCTTGACATATTGCGGACGCATCTCCATCCCTCGAAATGTCTTTCCCTGAAATTCACAGGCACATCGATGAAGATAGGAGCCGTTTCCGCTTCCGATTTCAAGAATTCTGTTGGAGTCTTGCCACCACTTCCATTTCGCAATCTCTTGAAATTCGAGATCGAAAAGGAGTTCCACTTGATTTTTGAGCATGAGGTCCCAAAGCTCAGCATTGCTGAGTTGATCAAAGCTTTGAAGACAATGATTGCGTAATTCTTTTATGATGTTCGGCAGAAGTTCAGAGGCATCCTTTGCGCCCTGTTTCAATATTTCAAAGGGCAGCATACTCCCGCTGCCCCCCCCTTGATATGTTTGAAACGCTAAAAGCACCTGCTCTAAGGGGTTTTCTCCTTGAACGACCTTTTGGAAGGAATGGATTTCGGCGAGTTTCAATCTCACACAATCCAAAATCTTTCTATCTGAATAATGGCAAACAAAGGAACCTAGATTGGATATTGCCGAAAAATCATCTCTAGATCCATGTTGTTCGGAAATCTTTTGAAAATATTGTTCCAACGATATTTTAGGGGCACTATAGGCCTCCAAAAATCGAACCATCTCTCCTTGCCGAAATGAGCTTGGGTCATAATGTGGGGCGCCTGAAATCTGTAACGCTGAGCACGGCTGTGTCGAAGAGTAAAACGCTTGAGCTGCATCCATATCGAGCCTCCGTTGTAGAGAAACACGATACTTGTAGTACGAGGTGCAATTAATCGGCAAGCGGACTTGTTGAGCTCATATCGACGCTATACCCATAAAAGTTGAAGAATTGTTCTTAGTGCTTTTCGTTCTCATCAATGAGTTTTTGCACCAAGGCAGAATCTAGATATGCTCGTACTTCGACAATTTTATCGTTTTTAAACCTGACAATCCAACAATATTGATTGTTAAAATTCATGCCGTTGTTGGCTATTGAGGTTGAGACCATTTCGACAGCGGCCATATCACCTTGTACGATGATATTCTGTACGTTGAGGATGACGCCATTCCGCAACAGCTTGTTGAGTCTGTGGAAGGTGTGGGCAAGGAAATCTTCTTTGGACAGGTATTCTCCCGCTAGAGGGTGGGTGCCCATGACAAGCCATCGTACGTCCGGCGCTACTTTGGCAAAAAAACGTTCGCTATGACCGGTTCGTAAATGGTCAAATAATGTCTCAACTTGATTGTGGGTGACGGCCATTGCTACCTCAACTAGCTCGAGTTTACACGTTAGGGGGCATCAGATAATGCGAAGTCCCTTGTCAAAGGTTCGTGGATGGGTTTGGCGGTTTTGCTAGTAGGTAATACACCAACACCATCCACACATATGTGCGAGGAAGATCGCGATAGATGATGCGCCCTAACGTGTAAATTCGGGCTAGCTCTTAGGATAAAAGGGATGACGACTGCAAGCAGCACGAGAGTCATGATCGGCCGCAAAAAATTTTTTGTACTTGTGTTGTGCTCTTGGATGGCAGAGTAGGTGTGGTTGATTGCAGAAAAGAAGAGGAATAAAAGAAGTGCAATCAAAAGGCTGGCCTTGGCCTGAAGGTTCCATCCAAGAAGGTAGACGCCGATCGTGGTGAGAGCTAAAGAGAGATTGGAAAGCCCCGATTGTCTTTGGTAGGCGCTTCCTTGTTCGTATCCCGACTGCTCTGCAGCGGCCTTCCCAAAGAAGATACTTTCAATGCCTGTCAATCCTGCGATAGGAACTACGACCCAAATACAGAGAAGGTCAAGCTGTCTCGACGCATCGTTCGGCGACAGGAAGGCGAGGAATATCCCTGTTCCTGCTCCTACCCACCGTAGGAGCTCGAGGAGATGGGTGACGCGTGTTGGTTGCATCAGAATATCCTTGAGAAGCGGCGAATATGGTGTGTATACCCAAACAAGTTGAGAAATTGGTTTTTGGCATTGGCAAATTCCCAATTCTTCAACTTGTTTGGGTATATCAAAAAAACTACGATCCTTCCATCAAAAAATTCAAACATTCTAGTGGCATAAAGCGGGTTGGTATAAGGTAGAAGTGAGATCTCTCATCCTTATTATAGTTTTAAAAACATGTTTTGTTGTTATAATTTCAATATTGTTGATAATTGAATGTGAATAATATTTGTCATGAGGCTTTATGACCATAAGAAATGATAGCGAACGTCCTCCCGAGTCAAGGGAAGCTCTTATAGTACGAGCTGTCAAACCATGTGTTGACCTTCGTGTCGACCTCAGTCGCCTTCCTGATAGAGAAACACTTTTACACGAGTCTCGTCTGTCGCCGGAACTTCGTGCTGGACGAATGTTCTTGCGTTCGGGTGAAAAAGACCTTCCCGATGGCAAAATGATTTGGCTGCGAGTTCTTCCCGCTGCTGACCAGTGTACCTTTGAACTTGTGGATTTGCTAGCGGTCGATCTTGAAAAATGTCAGCGTGTTTTTGCTCTCGTCCATGGGTTCCAAGACCATGTAGGGTTCCTCTCCAAACTTGCTGCCCCGTCGTTTCCTGGGAAGAGGGCTATCGATGTTTTGTGGAACTTGATGGCTCTAGGAGGAATGGAGACAATGTTTTTTGGCGATGGGTCAACTCTGCTCGCGTCGAGCAGCCATGCCCCCGCCTGTTGCGATTCTGGAGCATTGACTTCTCTTCGTTCTATCGGAGCATTTGCCGATGGAAAGAGCTGGTATGAAATGCAGGGGGCGACCGGAGAACAGCCAGCGATACCGTTTCAATCGTTCGCGTTAGCGGTCGAACCGCTCGCGGATGACCTCCTCGAAGACAGCAAGGATCGAAGAATATTGACAAGACGGCCTGAAGAGTTCGATAGAATGGTGTTCGAGCGACGGTCGTTTTTGCTTCGCGAATTTCAACCAAGCCTGAAGGCATATCGCTTGGCATGTCACTTTTTGCATTCACTTCCACTTCGCACACTCGATGATGGGTTGGCACGACTCTCCGACCGTTATCCCTCGTTGTTGCGACTGCGAGAGACATTGAGCGAAGCATCATCAGTGACATCATGCAGTGGATCTGTAGGCGGTCTTGTGAAATCAATGATGAAACGAAGAGATGTCCCGGCATATCACCAGCTCCACCATGAGATTCGCGATCGGCTTGTTACGAACAAAGAATCAGTATTTTTTCCATACATTGCCGATGTGCTCGACACCCAATATTCCCACGATGAGGTTTCGTGCATGCTCGCTTGGTGCGCTCTAAGGCAGTTTGGTATCGACCTCAGAAACGGGGGATTTTCTCAGAAAGAGACGTGTGACGTTGTTGCAGAGCTGCTGGATGCTGCTGCTGCTCAACGAAATGCTATAGCCCAGAGAGTGTGCAAGGATGTGCATTGTAGATTAACGTCTGGCGCTGATAAGAGGCTGGGCGAGAGCGAGGAGATAGAAGCCGAACCGATCGCTAAACAGGTTCGCAAAGCAGACTTGAAACACCTAGAACAAAGTAATGGCTCTCCATCCGTAAAAATGTGTGCTCATTCAAATCGCCTTCAACGGAAGCGATGGCATCAATATGCGACAGATGTTGGTGACGTAGATGCATTTTTTTCTGCCCAGCAGGCCATTCAGTATCTGGTGCGATTGCCCTTAAAAACAGTGCAGTCAATCTATCCCGAGCTTGGCAAAAGGCTAGAAAGCCGATTTCATCCTACTGATGAAATGACCGTTTCAGATTTGATGAAATCGGTGGATTCTAACGCACGCGGTTGGATACTCGATGAACTTCTTCGAGGAGCAAACAACCACATCTCTGCCTTGTTTGTGCGTTATCTTGAAGGCCATCAAGCAGCGAAAATTGAGTCCGAAAAAATGTATGCTCTCTTCAACATTGCGAAGACCGTGTGCGATGGGATGTATAGCTTTACATTCAGAATTTTGTAGCCTGTTGCAGTAAAAATTTTTGATCGAAGATACTTGATACGGTGAGTGGCTTGTCGTATTGTGGCTCGTAGGGACTGTAAAAAAATAACATGTGCAAGTTGGGTGAGCGAGGTCGTCGAGATGTCGAGGATCGTAACGAGCCCCATAGCGTGCTATGGGCGAGGAACGATCCATCGGCAGATCGATGGCCGCAGCCATCCAACTTGCACATGTTATTCTTTTACAGTCCCTTAATTGATGCACACGTAGCCAAGAGCTGCAGAACAACATGTGAGGGGTTATGGCAGATCCAATAGAAGAAGATATAAGGATCTCTCGTCGGAAGAAGCTATTGCTGCAGTATCAAAACATAGCCGAGGCGAACCAAGAATCGAATCAAGAGGTATCATCAGAGTCGGTCGGCAATATGCAGGGGAAAAAAGTAAAAGACATTACTTCGAAGAATCCCGAATCATATATCCGACATGTCTTCGACAATAAGATGAAGTAGAACCTATGCTTGAGCACTATTGAGGAGGCCTATGCCTTACCCCTTCATCGCGTTTATCTCTGTCGTCATCTTTTCTCTCGTCCACATCTATGCTGAAAAAGTGAGAACCCTTGGGGTTCTCTCACAGGGACGGTTTCTCTCCCTCGGTGGCGGTGTTGCCATAGCGTATGTTTTTATCGACCTTCTCCCAAAGCTTGGCAAAAGCAATCAGCTCGTAGAACAGATCCTTGCCGGCTTTTTTCCGTATTTCGAACGCCATGTCTTCGTGATGGCGCTGTTGGGATTTTTACTGTTTTTTCTGATCGATAGGGTTCCTTCTGGGTGGCTCAAAGATGAGAAATTTACCCTCTCGCTCTGCTCGTATGCGCTGTTTAATTTTTTAGTTGGGTATGCTGTTGTCAATAAAGATAACCCAGAAGTCCAGCCTCTTGTTCTGTTTACCATCGCCATAGCGCTTCACTACTTCACCAATGACTACAGCCTGTGCGAGAGTCACGGGGAAGCCTACAGAACCACTGGCAGGTGGGTGTTGATTGCTGCTCTGTTCTTCGGCTGGCTGGCTGGCTTGACCATACAGCTTTCTGTAACGGCCATCGCCCTTATCAGTGCATTTATTGGAGGAGGAGTGATGATGAACGTCACTCGGCACGAGCTTCCTCAGGGAAATGAGAATAGTGTTAGTGCTTTTGTCCTGTCTGCTGCTGTTTATACAGCAGTTCTTCTCAATATTCATGCGTGATATCAGAGTTCAGTTTCAATTTTTTTCTGTCAAAAATCGCAGACATGCTATCGTTTTTTTCTCATCAAAGAGGGAGAATATTATGAGGATAGAGATGCCCGAGTTTGCAAACGCCTTTCCAAACCTTTCTGAAGCGGTCACCCTGGCAAATCGATTGTTTCAGGGAGACGGTGACTTTTTTACACAGGTTGGTGCAATACCGCAGTTTGCTTTGTCAGAGCACGCCGCTACGCGTCAGCCAGTGACAGGAGCGGAAATAGTGCCATTATTATCGCAACAGATTGATGTGATGGTCGTTACATATAAGCCTTGGTATGTGTGTTCGAAGGCGACAGCAAAAACAATACTCGGTGAAAAAGTCATTCAACTGAACGCGCGCAAGCTCCAACGTTCTATAGATGAGCTGGTGGCTACATTAGTCCATGAATGTGTCCATGTTGTAGATACAGTCCCTGGAATGTCGTTTGGACATGGAAACAATTTTGCAAATGGCAAGAAGTTGACGGCTCCGTATCGAATTGGGAAGATCGCGCAAGATCTTGTGCCGGGCTTGCAAGCTCACTAGTATGTTTTTCGGAAGATATATCTCTTCTTGTTCAAGAATCGGATTTCACGCTTAAGAAAAAGCCTCGGGATTCGACGGTCAAAAAGGGACCCGTATTTGCACTATTGGTTCCTTTTTGATCGTCGAATCCTGAGAGCTTTTTCTTAAGCGTCAACCCGATTACAGCCAAAACGGCAGAAAACGAAAATTCAAAGGATCAAGTATGATCGACCCGGGAACAATTCGCGAAAACCGCTTAGACAATACCACGTTTCGACATGAACTGTACCCCCCGTCAGCGGAGGGGGTGAGTGAAATTCGGATGTCAATTGCTGATGTAGATGATGGCGAAGCGCGGTTCAGACTTGTCAATACGATTCAGAATCTCTTTCAAAAAAAAGTTGTTGATTTAACGAGGACGAATCTGGAACGCGGTATCATCGCCGACATTGATGCGTCAGATAGCCCTATCAGAGGTCGGTGGTTGATCACTTCGCGAAAGGTTGGATGTCTCTTCTGGAGAATTCTCGAGAGCATTCTATATTGGGTAAAACAATGGTTTCCGTGTTTCTATACCCCGCCAACCGGCTGGAGGGTTGATGTTACCATCACGAATATCAAAGGACATTGCTGCGAAGAGCTTGCCGCAAGGATCGCTGGTGCTACCGCCATTCTTCATGTTCCATCATCAGAGGGACTTCCCGACAGGGCCAGAACACTGCCTCTCCCGCAAACAGCGGAAGAGATTCTGAGGATACCGAACTTCGCTGATCCGGCGACCTGCCTGTCACGACTCTGCTTGCAAACTGTTGAAGGCCCGTATGTGATGGAGGCTGATCTACAGTCTGATTATTGCCTTTTAATCGAAGGAGAAAGTCTTTCCCTAAAAAGAATTCCTTCTAAAAAAGACGATGCCTATCGCGATGCCAATCGAGCTGTGGTGCGCTACTATGTGACTTTTCTCAAGCGTGAGTTTGGGCTTGATTTTTTGACACAAATCCAACAGACAAGCGGCATCGATTTAGGAGCTATGATTGACAGCGGTTCGCCGTTGACGCCAGATATCGTTTCTCGGTGCAATGCTTGTGCGAATAACATCGAAATGAGGCATCTAGAAAGGCTTTGGCACCGACTTTGCATTTTTAAATCGCGCTTTTCTGCCATTAGCACGGGCAAAGACCATGAATTTTTATTGTTGATGCCTACTGATGAAGTCGATATTCGGCAGCATATTCTTCCGTGGAGAGGTGTGAGGAGGCTTTTGGAGGGGAGGACTTATGAGCAAGTGACAGCCTTTCTTCATAAGCTGATTGGCGATGCTCCCCCTGAATCGGTGCAGGATCTATCTCCAGAAAAATTTAATGCTGTCAGAGGTCTTTTTGAGTCTACACCTGAGGAACTGGATCGAGTCTACACAGGACGAAAGATCACACATATTGCTATCTCTGGCTTCAATACGATGGGGAATCCCAACAAATCCAATCCCGTTTCATGTCAGGCAGAACTTCTCCAAATTTTTAATGGGCTACGGCATGATTGGAATACGTTTGTTGAGTTAACAGCACACGTGTATTCCAAGAAAAATCACTTTCGCCTCACTTCTGATCAACGCAAGGAAGAATGGCATGTTGGCGCGATCATTCCAGGGCCAATGGCGGACGATAAACAAGAGACGTCGTTTTTTACGCAAGCCGTTGTCGATGATGGACAGGGATCCTTCAGCTATGTTCTCGAACCGGCATGCCATAACTACACCTTGAATGGAAGAAGGCTTCCATGGTTTAAGGTATACCGAAGTACGAATAGCAATCCCAATTCTCCTGGCTGGTGGACATCCCTGTTGGCAGATCTGAATTCCACTGGGTCGCCAGGCTCCTTGAATCCTGATGCTGCCTATGTCCAGGAGCGTGCCGCTCTTGACAGAAGGTCTTTGCCGATATGGAGTGCGTACTTGGAGGCTGCCTGTATGATCAAATCTGATCCCGCCCTCAGTGCTCTTACCCACGAACAAGCTTTGACAAACGCTGTAGAAGAGCTCGATGAGTACTTGAAGATGATAGAGCCAGAGGCGAGAGTGGGTCTTATGGAGCCCCTAAGAACTGCTTTGCATATGAAACAGACAGAGCATGTCGAAAAATCCTTACGTTGGATTGCGTCAAGATATCGAGAACGTCCGAGTGATAAAATAGCACAAGACACCTTTCATATCGGCCATAGTCTAGGAGCATCGAATGCGCAATTATTTACCTGGCATCATTTTCCAAAACAACGGCGTATCCCAATGATCGGATGCGGAAGCTATACCGTTGCCTTTAACGGCACTGGTATTGACAAGGCGCATGATGAAGAATTTATCTCTTTTGGAAGGCAGCACAAAGAGCTGTTACGTCTCTTACATGTTCACTTCTCAGTTCAGCATCAACTCGAATATGGGGACATCGTCCCGCAGGGTGGTGAGAGACACTTAGGGACTACAGGACATACTGACGAAGATGATTCCTGGCTCCGCGTGAACGCTTATGTCTTTAAGCCGAATATTTATGATGCACCGCAAACAGCAACTGCCCTTCCAATTATAACCCTTCAAACACATGGAAGGAGGATTAGTGAGGCTGTTGAAGGAGAAGGGCAAGACTTTGTTCGCACACCGCTGACGCCTCAGCAGCTCGTTGATTTTCATGACTCATGGTATCTGCCGAGCGACCTCCATCGACTTTTCGGCTATCCACTTCTCATAAGTCCCTATATCAGTGAGAAAGTTCGACGCGTAGTCGCAGGTGTCTTCTCGCCATTAGGGCAGCTGCTCTCCCCATTCCTGGAAATAGAGGCACCTGTCCGTACCCACGAAAATGTGACGTATGTGGAATATACTGGTTCCAATTGAAAGTTGGAGTTTTTTGCCGCGTTAAAGCCTCGATCTTTGAGCCATCAAAAAACATCCAATAGTACACTATGGGGTGTTTTTTGATGGTCAAATCTCGAGCCTTTTCCGCGACAAAAAACCTCAACTTTCAACTGTCA
>CAINFV010000045.1 GCA_903848235.1 Chlamydiia bacterium
AGAATCGTCCCTCCGCGCTGAATAATATTTGACACAGAGCGAGATCCCATTTCATCGAGCTCTCCATAGATCAGTCCTCGATATCCTCGACGCACGCCAAATACGGTCCAGTTTTGGATTTTTGCTACTCGTACTGAGCTACGGATCGCGGCGTTCATGCCTGGCGCGTCACCACCACTTGTTAAGATTGCCAGTCGCATAATAAAGCCTCCTCCGCCTAAGATTGCGGTTGTTAAAGAAATAACCTGTTTCCTTCACCATAAAGAATATGGGTAAGAAAGGCAAAAAGTTTTTTTATCATGTTCGGTAGATGAGAGGTTATAGCGAAGCAGTTCTTCGTTTCAAGCTTTTTAATCTGCCTATTAACAGAAGGTGTGCTTTCGTGAAAAAAATGATATATCCATTGTTGTGTATGGCTCTTTTCTCGTCCATGGCCTTGGTTGCCGCTCCTTCGGCTCCTCAGACTTCCAGCCAAGCGGCGAGAGAAAAAAATGTCCCTCCAGACCTTGTAGACCAAATCGATGCTACAGATGTCTATGCGATTCCTCTTGATGACAGCGAAGAAGAAGAGGATGTAGAAGAAGCGCGTCTTGAAAAGATGCAAAAGGAGCTTCAAGCCAAATCATCAGCACCCGCAAAAACTCAGACTACAACGAAAAAGTAGTAAGGGTCACTGATATAGCCGTTCGTGATTTCGACATCCAAGGAGTCGAAACCGAACGGCAGAATGAACGGGTGTTGTGTGATCTCCCCCGTCTTCTGGAAGCTGATAGGTGAAAAAGTCCTTGTATTGCTCGTACGAGAGCTTTGCTCTTGATGTGAGAAGAGACTGATGCTCCTCTCTGAAAAGAGCCTTTTGATAGCCTCGCTGAACAACGCCGCTGAAAAATTCACCAACACACCCAGAGCCATAGCTAAAAAAGCCTATTCGCTTCTCTGAGAGATCCTCAAGTTCATTTTCAAGTAGTGACGCGCAGCCGATGTACAAAGAGGCGGTATAGGCATTGCCTAGCTGCTTAGAGTAGAGTAAGCCAGGTTCTATCTGGCTATGGAGAGCTGTCGCACAGGTCTGAGAAGAAGCGCTTCTGGAAAGCCGTTCATGAGCTTTTTCCGCCATCCGTGTGAAGGGGATATGGTAGCAAAAGCGAGCGTGTTCTGAAAATCCGTGACCTGATTGTCGTGAATATTCTTCCCAGCACTTCAAAAGAGTGTTTAAATAGACTTTTGTCGAATATTTGCCATCGACGACAGCTTCATTCAAGTAGTTGGGCCTCCAAAAGTCCATCACATGATCTGCCACGACACCTTGATGGGGCTCTATGGCAACAAGACGGGGGGAGACCGACAAGATGATAGCAACGGCTCCACAGCCTTGGGTAGGCTCTCCAGGAGTGTTCAGCCCATAGCGAGCATTATCAGAGGCAAGCAGCAATACCTTTTCGGTAGGATGCATATGAAGGTAGCTTATTGCCAGCTGCAAGGCACAAGTAGCGCTATAGCAGGCTTGCTTGAGTTCGACAACACGGCATGATGAGGAAAGGCCGAGTAAATGGTGAACCCACAGCCCTGCTGCTTTTGACTGATCGACGCCTGATTCAGTAGCAAAGAGGACGAGATGGATATCGCGTTTGTTTTGCTCATCGATCAGAGGCAGAGCTGCGTGTGCAGCCATGGTTACAATATCTTCATCGGGAGGCATGACGGACATACAGTGCTGTCCTAAGCCGACATGGAACTTGTTGGGATCGATGCCACGCTGACTGGCAATTGTATGAAGATCGATAGCAAAGGACGGCGTGTAAAACCGTATGGCGTCTATTCCTATCTTTTTTTCTGATGACACCACATGACTCATCTCGTTTTAGACACCTCTTTCTAATGACATGTGGGATCTGACAAGCTCACCAGGTTTCGTCTGTGCGGCGAGGAGGTTCAGTTCTCCACATAGGACAGTTGCTGCTACAATTTCTGCCAGGCGTCGGCTGTTAAGACCGGGAGGGCGAGCTTCCAGACAGCCAAGGCGTAGAAGAGCATCGTGAGTAGAAGGAAGCTCTTTGCCGGAGCCTACAGTCCCTACGATAATATTAGGGATGCTGACGCTAAAGTAGAGGTCTTCGCCTCGCACTTCACAATAGGTGATGCCTTGGGATCCTTCAACGATATTCGCAGCATCCTGGCCAGTGGCGAGATAGACAGCGAGTAGCATGTTGGCAAAGTGCGCATTAGCGCTTTGGACGCCGCCATTGATGATGGAACCGAGGAGGTTTTTCTTTGTGTTGAGTTCAGTAACCGCCTCAGGAGTAGTTTTGAGGAGTGTCTGGCAGATCTTTCGAGGGATGGTGACGTCGGCGATGACACTCTTCCCTCGGCCTAAAATAGCATTGACAGATGAGACTTTCTTATCCGTGCAGTAGTTGCCGGAAACAGAGATATGACGCACGTCGGGAAACTTCGAGCAAATCCACCGCAAGATGGCGTCGGCTCCCTTTGTAATCATATTGTGACCCGCAGCATCGCCAGTGCTTCCGCTGATGCGAACATAGACACAAGGCCCAACGATTCGTACAAAAAGAGCGTTGCAATGAAGATAACGGCTTGTCGCATCGGCAATCGAAAAGAGTGTTGCTTCTTCGGTTTCCAAAAATGTTGCGATTTCTGAGGCGCGCCGCGCGCTGCCAGCGTCAAAGACCACCGAGCGTGCCATAGCATCGTGGGTGATAGCGGTGGAGATGCCTCCTGCCTTGCTCGTCGCTCGTGCTCCTCGGGTAACCGATGGCCAGAGAGGAGTTTCGAAGGTGGCAAGAGGTACCTTTACTTCATATGTTGACGACTCCCCACATATAGTGAGGGGGCCAACATAGCGCATGGGCACCGGGGCGTAGCTGAGCTTTTTGTCTTCCATTCAGAGAGATTTTTGTTACGATCAGAAAACATATAGCATACCCCCCTTACCACTTAGTAGTCCATCTTTACTAACTCATGTATCCTGGACTGTGTGCATTCAAAATCGCATTGCAACCTACACCTCTCTGAGGCGTTATGGCGCAAATGCAATTGTCGAATAAAACTTGTATTTCATGCTTTTCCATGATAAGCAAATAAATTGTTATAAAATATGAACTTTGCGCTGGACGTTGATAGGGAGGTCGGCATGAGTGTCGGAGCTGAAGGTAACACATGGAGTCTTGAACAAACTATGTGGCTATTGGCCGGTCTACAAGAGCACCAATTTCTTTCTACAACTGCGATGTCTGGCAGTTCGGCTCTTTTCGGCGGTCGCCTCTACATCATTCCATCCCCAGGGATTTTGCCGCAGGGGATGCATGCTTCCTCCCCGGTTGAGGAACGAAGGGCTATTCAGGATGAAGTCAAACTGTTCTTAGAGAGGTTAGTGGCATCCTCCGGACTAGTGCCTGGAGCTAATCATCAGCTCCTTACACAGATTAAAACCAATCTTGAAAAAAGGGGCTTTTATCAGGTGAAAAGTCTCAGGAAGAAGAACATATTCGGCAACTCATTCAAAAAGCCTTTACGATGATTAGTGATAGCGGCTCATCTCATGCGGAGGCACAAAGTGAGGCTACACAGCTCTCTTCGATTTCTGAGATCGATGGCTCTCTTGAGGAAGATGTGTCGAAAGAGACCCTTCATTCGGTACAGTTAGTCGAGATATTCGAACCCCCACCACTAGCAATAGAGGAGGAAGGTGAAGAGGCCGTTGAGGTAACTGCAGAGCCTTTCTCCCAAGAGGAAAAAAAAGAAGAGGCTCAAGAGTTAGAGGGGGGGCGTGAAGAGGCTGCTCGGATACCTGCGGCATCTCTCTTCTCAAAAGAGGTCGAACGGGGTGTTCTGGTGGCAAATACGGCATGGTTCCTCGACAGTCCCGTACATGGGGAGGATCTTGAATCCTGTGTCCGAGCTGTTGATTATTGGGACCAGTTGAGCAAAACTCAAATTTCTCTTCAGCCTGAGCAGTGGGTTTTGGCGGCTCGTGCAATTCTTGTGCTCCTCAAAACCGAAAAATACCAACAGAGTCCGGAGCTTCTTCAAGGGGCTGCTGATTTGCTCCTTCGTTTCTACATCTGCCATAACCGCCCTTCTCGCCTTCCTCCGGAATTATTTGCCCTTTCTCAACGGTTGAGCCAAACAACAGACCTCCAGGAACGGTGTTTCTTTGTCCGGTCAATGGCTCGTTGCACCCCAACGTTGGAAGATCCAAACGGGGTTGCCTGCCTGAAGATCATCGATGAAGAACACCGTGCCTCACGCTGGAGAACATGCGACCTTCAACTAAAGGGGGTTTCCAAAGATAAACCCTGGGCTGGTCAAACTGATCGAAAGGCCATTTTGGGGTTGTTGCACCATCTATCATCCTCTTGTAGCTCGGTGGAGCTTCTTTCCCGACCCGAGAATCTCGACAATCTGTGCGTGTGTCTTTTGTTCATCCTTTCAGCGCACTCTCTGTACGATCAAGAATGGGCAGAAAGTAAAGCATATTTTCGCACTCTCTTGCCTCTGCTAGAACCCTTGCTTCAACATCTTGGACAGATCGACCAAATGAGTGACGAGGACCGGCAGCGGGCGAATAATTTCCGCATGCTCTTTTTCTTTATGCAAGGAACAAACTTTGTTCACAGGATGGATCATGAACGAGAGCCTTCAGGCGGCTTTTCTATTTGGGGGCAAAGGCAAGGAACGTCTGCGCTTGTAGGGAATACCAAAGATACCTTCACAATATCGGATCTCCATAGCGCTTTGAGCGAGGCTCGTGAGGTTGCAAAACGTGATCGACGAAAGCTAACTCCACAGAGGCCGGTCGATTTGTTTCAGGTCGAGCCTCTTCCCTTGATCCCGCCCCCGAGGGGTGGCATTGTTCCTCAGTGGGAGAGGATTTTTTTCGAAGGTTCCGCAGAAAGCCTAGCATCCTCCTGGAGTGATCGACAAGATGCCGCTCGACATGCTGCTGCTGATATCGTAGAGGCTTTTCACGATGTCCTGCCTCCGATTGATTTCCTCGCATTAGTTCGAGCAGTGCAAGAGGGGAGTGGGACTGTTAATTCATACCTTGCCTCTATGGAAGATCAGGGGCTTACCCTTTTGAAGGAGTATGTATACCCTTTCATCGTTCTTACAAGACTAGCTCAGACGGACCAGGAAGCTCTTTGCGCAAAATTTATCGCTGGTGCGGCCAGCGCTGATGAGATCTGCTCGTTGGGCGGCGAAGATCGAGCTGTACAAATTGCTGTTTTGAAGAATGTGGTGCGCCTGATGCGGCCACAAACACAAGGTGATGTTGGAGGAGGTCTTGCCACAAGTGCTATCCATGCCAGCCAGGTTTCGATGTTGCGAACCATGGTCTCATCGATCGAAACCGGAAAGCAAGTTTACATATGTAATGAGACGGGTTCTGGGAAGACGACAATGGCAAAGATAGCCGCACAAATTGTCTCCTTCCAAGTTCCTATGGTGCTTCACGTTGCTCCATTTACGCAGGCTGAAAAGGGGTGGAAGCGCTTAACTCAGTGGAGCGATCTAGATGGGGTGGAGGAGCAGCAGACGCCTCACTTTTGGATTACAGCTGCAGATCTGAGCGATCTTATGCGAAAAGGCGTTCCAGAGAGATATAAGACTATCCTTCAGAAAAGTTTTCTCCTTATGGATGAGTATGACAGCGAAGCATACCGATATGTTGTTCAAAAGGCCTCTGGCGATACCGAGATGAGCTCAGTGCAAGATGAGTTGGTCTTTAGCCTGGGTGCCCAACGATTATGCAACATGTCTGCCACGCCGAACCTTGAAACCTTTAAGAATAAAATCGAACGATATCAAAAAAAGCTCGAAGAAGTATCTTCCCTGCCAGAAAAAGTTCGAGAAGAACGGGCTGCTTATTACCGCACCCAGATAGGTGAATTGACAGCCCGCCGTGATGAGTTGCTGCGGTCCATGACCAGAGAGTGGGCCCGTAGTATGACCATTGTGCCAATAGCCTCCGAGTCTGATCCGCAAGCTCAGATCGAACAGGTCTTTACTCATCTGCGATCTGAGCCTTTTGGCCAAGAGCGAAGGGGGAGTGTGTTAGTAGAGATGCCAAGATTTGTCTTGACGCCACCCTTTGTCGATTCTCTTCATGACCAAATGCAATCGCTCTTTCCAACCGGCCCCGCAGCTATTCTTTTCAGGGATAGCAACGGATCTGTTCAAGCCCATCTTTTTGGGCCACCCTGGACGCAGATGTCGCTAGAGGAGTTCACTGATCGCTATCCTTCGTTTGATTCTGCGCCGCCAACAGTGTGCTTCTACGCCCAGGATAGCGTTGGAGGTGATTTTGGGCTCTTCAGTAATGAGCGCTTTGTCCGCTCTCAGCACATCTTATATCCAGGCAGCGTAGCACCAAGCTATGCTTTTTTCCAAAACCTACGTCGCCAACGCGTCAATCGAGGAGCGCCTGCAGCAGGAGAAGCTCTGGTTCCTTCTAGGACACCTGCGACCATGTATTTAGGTGTTGAGGCTGAAGCGTCGCTGCATCTAACCCTAGAAGAGGAACAAGGCCTTGCCCTGTTGCCAGGAACGGAACATAGTGCGCGTCTAGACGAGCTGCGAAAGCAAAAGCTTATAGTTCAAGCTGATGCAACAGCGTTGCATTTTTATCGACAGATGGAGAGTAGCCGCATCAAACTGAAGACCATTCGGAAGAAACAGCAGATGCTCTCAGAAATATTGGAGATGGATAGGATCGCCCTTATGGGAGTGTTAGAAAAACTTCAACTTCCTGTTGATTCAGCAGAACTTCTTACGAAGCAGATAAACCAATTGTTTTCCGAGGCGCGAGCGAACAGTGTCGTTGGTTTTGAAGAGGATGTCAAAGAAGCTCGAAAACGAATCCATTCGAGTATAACGGAACAATTGACAGTTCTTCAGACAAATCCTCTTTTCCGTGCGTCTGAACTTGAATGGCACGAAGCAGTGCTTGGCCTACACGCTCTATTTCCTCCAACGATTCCATCTGCCGACCCGTGGGACTACATCGTCAAGTGTCTTAAAAATGCGTACAGTAAGCAGACCTCTCCTGTAGATGTACTTTTGGATCCTGTTCAGCAGTGGTCAGAGCGCCAAGCAAATCGCATGCTCCATCCGATTCCTTCGCGTAAAGCGGTCGAAGAGGCTCTCAAGCGTGTGCGTCTGCGGTCAAAAATTCTTCCTGCTGTAGATGCTTACATTGAAGTCCCGCCGGAGCGACCAGGAGTGCCTCTTTTGCCGCCTACAGATATGATTAAGGCAATCGTTGGTGCTCAGACACGGGATCTGAAGGCAGCGCAGCGATTTCTCGACCGCTTGGCCGTAGCAAAAGAAGAATCGGTTGCATTTCAAGACAAGCATGTCAAATATTTGAAGGAGTTCGCTGAGCAGGGCCAACAGATCAAAGAGTGGTTGCGAGAGTACATTGATGCTCTTGGAACTGATAGGCCAGGCGTTTTCATGTCTGAGGAAGAGGCTCTTGCTCAATCTCCTAGGGTCAAAGCGCTCGCTCGTAAGTCAGAAGAATACAAACGGAAACACGAAGAATACACTGGCCGTTAGTGTTTTTTTGGGGCAAGAAGAGGTGTAAATCTTTCTTGCAAAGTACGGTGATGTTTTGACATAGATTGAATATGCGGAGTCGCTCGTTAGCTACAAAGAGAGGAGGCGTGTATGCCTATCGAAAGAGCAAGTGTACCACCACTGCCAGAAGCGGTTGGCTCGACCGCACTTCCTTCTGCAGCTGGAGACGTTTCCCTTTTGGAGCAGAAGACTGACTCAGTAGGGGAAAAAACCTTTAATAATGGTGTTTTGCCCGATAAGTTCCCCCCACTAGTTACCCGTGAATTCACGCGGCTTTCGAAGCCATTGCCATTAGGATTATCGCAGAACGACCTGATAGGCGTGGTTGGATCTATTATGAAGACGCATGGAATATCTGGAGGTCCTGCCATTGGAGCGGAGGCGGTGGCCCTCCATCGGTTGAGTTCTCTTGTCAATCGCCTTTGCGAAGGCAGTGGCTACCAAGCGCCAATCCCTCGATCAGAACGGCTTGCCATCCATACAAAAGAAGGAAAAGAGGTAAATGTAATCCTTACCGACGCTGGGGCTACTATCACCGGTATTGAGAAAAATCAGCTTCTTCAGTTGCTCGAAGAGCTAAAAGATACAAATCCCAATCAGTATGCTCATTTACAATCACTTTTAGATGCGGGGAAATTGGTTGTCGTTTCGAAAGATGAGCTGGCCAAGATCGATGAAATTGCGGAAGACAAATTTAGTCAGATAGCCACCGCGCTCAGTGACAGCCTCAGCGAAAAAGTAGAAACTGATGAGAGAGTGGCAGCTGGTAGCAGAGTGGGACAACACCGGACGATTACAACGATCAGTGTAGATGCTGTTGTGACAAATGGGATAGCGCAGGAAATATTGATGCAAGGCTTCAGGGATCAGAAAAGGAGTGCAGAACACGTTCATCAAGAACGGCAACTCTTGAGACAACAAGAGGAAAAGGACATTCGTAAGGAAGAACTGAAAAAACACGAGAAAATGGAAGCAATTCTGAAGGAAGATATAGTGCATTATGCCCTGGAAACTGACGTAGAAAAATTAGCTGCTGTGAAGTCGAGAGAAAAAACACAGGCTGTCGGTCATGACAGGGGAGACCAAGACTTCAACCGTCGTGTTGGAGTTTCTGAAGAACTGAGGGAAGGCGGGGTTGCAACACCTCCTCCTAGTACGCCGCGCGCACTGTAGCGATGACATTTTTTACCTTTGTCTCCAAAATTACCTGGAAATAAAGAATTCCAACCTCACGGTAGATCATTTTTCTCTCTTTGTGGTATGATGTTGCCACTTTTACAAGAACAACCTTCAGTTGTCTGCTTGTGTGCCATCTTTAACCGCTTCTTTTTTAGTTTGTGAAGCGCTTGAAGGTTCCTACAATGAGGTGGCTGCCGCTGATAAGGCCGTGCAGTGGGGCGTACGAGACGTATAGCTGATCGTGTATTTACGAATGACCGTACCCGACGTCGATCAAGGAGAAACTCATGGGTAGAAATGCATTAATCGAGGCTGTTGAACAAGGGCAGCTGAAAAAAGATATCCCTTCCTTCCGTGTCGGCGACACAGTGAAAGTGGACATTCGTATCGTCGAAGAAGGCGGAAAAGAGCGCGTTCAAAGTTTCAGCGGAACCTGTATTGCTCGAAAGGGGACAGGGATCTCGGAGACATTTTCTTTGCACCGTATTGCCTACGGCGAAGGAATGGAGCGGGTTATCTTTCTCCACAGCCCACTTGTTGTTGGCATTGAAGTTGTTCGCCATGGAACTGCCCGACGAGGGAAGCTCTATTACCTCCGAGGAACCTCTGGGAAAGCTGCGAAAGTCAAAGGCCGCTATGAGCCTGCTGTAAAAGCAGAAGAGATTGAACTTCAAGAAGCTGTTGTCGTTGAAGAAACTCCTGCATAGGGTTTTTCCGTATGCGCCAGCTGGAGCTGTTTGCGCGGTCAAAAGATCGGTCAAAAACGAGCGAGCTCTCAGAGATCGCTCGTAAAAAGCCATCGTCGTTAGAGCGTCAACTCAAAAAGCGCGGTATTTGTCGGTTTGCTGGCGTTGATGAGGTAGGACGAGGGCCTCTTGCCGGCCCCGTTGTTGCGTGTGCTTGCGTCATCCCTGAAGGAGCCTCCTTCAAGGGTCTTAAGGACAGTAAACTGTTAAGCCCAGAGATGATCGTTAGGCTCTACCATGAGCTTATCGAATGCCCTCTTATTGATTATTCTATTGCCATTGTTGATCACGAGGTTATCGACCGCATCAACATCCTGCAGGCCAGCCTCCAGGCAATGAGGGAGGCCGTTGAAGGCCTTAAAACACCTCCCCAGATGGCCGTCATCGACGGCAACCACATTCCGCCAGCCCTTTCCATGCCATGCCTTGCTGTTGTCAAAGGCGATAGTCATTGCCAGTCTGTGAGCGCGGCATCGGTGATTGCGAAGTTTATCCGAGATCGTCTCATGGACGATTTTGATAAAAAGTGGCCTGAATACGGCTTTGCAAGCCATAAAGGCTATGGCACGGAACTGCATTTTGAGAAGCTTCAGCAGTTTGGCCCATGTCCCATACATCGTAAGACCTTTTCCCCAATCTCTGAGCTTTTAGGTCCTCAACAGCTCTCTTTGTTCTAGCAGTGGAGTTATGTACTGTATGTATTTTTCTGAGGTGGTGATTCCGGTTGTTGACCTACGTGCAGATCCTACGGCAGAGCCACTGATGGTGCGAGGCCATGATCGCCGAAGGCACACACAGCTTCTCGCTGGTCAGTGTGTGCATGTGTTGGGCTCATCGAATGGATGGTGTGACGTTGAGGTTCCTGAGCAGATGATTGGCCATGCGCAGGGAATTCCTCGCCCCTACCGAGGATTTGTTCCAGAAGAGGCGCTGCGTCATCAAAATCACTGTTCATGCCGCTCTTCCCATGTGTCACCGTGGTCTGCTGATACCGGAAATTGCTTGTGCCAAAAAGCTCGAAGCTACTTGACGCAACCCTATCTGTGGGGGGGATTGAGCTGTCACAATCCTTTGTGCCAGCAGCCGCAAACGGGACCAGACTGCTCAGGCCTTGTCTGGTTAGCCTATCAAGAGATAGGGCTGCTCATTCCTCGGAATGCCGCCGATCAGTGTGCCATAGGCCGCCGTGCCGCCTTTTCTGAATTGCGGTTAGGAGATCTTGTATTCACGGCACCCTCTGGCGGAAATGTGAATCATGTGCTCATCTATGCAGGCCCGACAGTGATAGAGGCTACGGCTCGTGATGGGGCTGTTGTTCGGGAGATTCTTCCTGAAAAACGATTTGGTTTCCCGTTTTCCTCCTGTATGGACGGGGACAACATCAATGATACTCAATTCTTCTTTCGCGGGTATCTATCCTAATCGGCCTAAGCTTCTGACGTGGCAAAAATATTTGGGAATTGGAATTGAGCTTTAGACAAGTATTCTATATAATTAGCATGATTATTCATTGATATTGAGAGATATTTCATGATTCGCGAAGCATTTCACCTGCTCGGGCAGACGGAAGACTTTTTGTGGGGATATATCGGATTTCCCATCGTCGTTCTCCTGGGGATTTATCTCTCATGGAAATCGCGATGCGTCCAGCTTCGACGGTTTCCTGCCATTTTCCGAAATTTCGTTTCTGCTTTTTCACGCCAGGAAGGTGATTCTCCAACGGCACTCCATCCTATTCGAGCTTTTTTTGCTTCTATTGGCGGTAGCTTAGGGATCGGCAACGTTGTATGTGTGGCTGCAGCAGTGAAGCTTGGTGGGCCCGGAACTATCGTATGGATTTGGATGACGGCGATCATCGGCGCTCTTATCAAATATTCGGAAGTATATATAGGCATGTCACGGCGGCGGGTTGGCCCTGATGGCAACTCCCGTGGCGGCCCCATGTATTTTTTAAAAGATGCTTTTGGCGTCTCCTGGCCAGCAACGCTATTCTGTCTGCTGATCTGTATGTATAGTGTCGAGATTTATCAGTTTGGTGTCGTAGCGTCAGTGACATCCCAGGCAATGGGAGTAAGCAAATGGGTGAGTGCTAGTGCTTTACTGTTGATCATCGTCCTTGTGGAGAGGGGAGGCTTTCGTCGAATAGGTCTTATTGCGAGCATCCTCGTTCCCTGTGTCGTAGCAATATATGTGGCAATGGGATCCTATGTGCTACTCGCCAATCTAGAGCGTCTTCCAGCAGTCTTCATGGATATCATTCACTCTGCTTTCACAGCACGTGCTGCAGAAGGGGGTTTTGTGGGAAGTACGTGTCTGCTAGCGATGTCGCACGGCGTGCGGCGGGGATGCTATAGCTCTGACATTGGGGTTGGGTATGCATCGATCATCCATAGTGCAAGCTCTGCGACAACACCTGCTAAACAGGCAAGCCTTCTTATTTTCGAAGTGTTCATGGATACGTTTTTTGTCTGTACGATGAGCGTACTCTTAGTGCTTGTCACTGGGACGTGGACAGAAGACATTGATTCTCTGCTCTTAGTACAAGCGTCATTGGGCAAGTACTTTCCTCATATGGACATTTTCATGCCATTTTTCTTGTCGTTGCTAGGCTATTCGGTGATTATCACCTACTTTTCGACCGGTATGTATACGATGCGGTATTTGTTCCCGGGATGGGGGCCTCGATTGTACTATGTTTATGCCGTTGCGGCGTTCTTGACCTTTTCCTTTGTTGAGAATGGTCAGGCGATTTCCATCATGTCGTTCGTTGGGTTCTTTTTACTCGTTCTCAATGCAGCCGGGATTTGGAAGCTTCGTCATACCGTTTCCTTTGACATGGCACAGGAGGATCACCCGATGTCTGCAGCAGCGCCAGAAATCGCAGCCTCGTAAAATTTTTTTTGCGCATTTTTTAGCATTGAGGATAGGTGGTTATTTGTGATACTACCTCAGTCTAAGAACGGTTTTTTGTAGGGCTTTTTTTTCATGCGTATTCTTCAGGTCGCTTCTGAAATCACACCGATTGCCAAGGTCGGAGGACTTGGGGATGTTCTTATGGGACTTTCCCATGAGCTGTCATGGAAAGGCCATGAAACGTTAGCGCTGATTCCTTTTTATGGGTTGATTGATACAGAGCAACTTATCCCTGAAGGCCGTGTCGATTGGTTTGATACAGAATTTGACAAGGTAAAACAGCGAGCTTGTGTCACCTATTATCACACTCACAATAACATCTCAATTGGCCTCCTAGATACAGCATCAGGATACTTTAGGAATCGTCAGACGATTTATGGCGATGGAGATGGCATAGCAAGCTTTCTCTTTTTCTGCCGCGCTGTTGCAAACTGGCTGTTGACAACGCAACGGCAGATAGAGATTCTCCATGTGCATGACTGGCCGACGGCCCTTCTTCCGTCGATCTATCAGATTCTCTCACGAGGGAAGGCTCCTTTTAAATCAGTCCTGACAATCCACAACTTTGAGTACCAAGGAAGGTGTGATTGGAGTGACATCAGAAGGGCGGGGATCGACCCTCTCGATTTCTCAGACCCCTCGATTCTCAACGACCCTATCCACTCCTGCGCGAACCTCGTGAAGGCAGGGCTGCTCTCCGCTGATGTGGTAACAACGGTCTCTCCTACCTATGCTCGTGAGATGGTAACTCCTGAAGAAGGCCAAGGATTGCATACGATTCTTGCAGGACTAGGAAAGAAATTTGTAGGGATATTAAACGGCATTGACTATGCCTTTTGGAATCCCGAGATCGATACCTATCTGTCCAAGCGCTATAGCGGGTCCCAAGAGATGGAAGCGGTTCGCGCTGCAAAGCTACAGAACAAAGCACGTCTCTTTTTTCAGATTGATGTGCCATTGCTTCCAGATGTCCCGCTGATCGCATCCATCACCCGTCTTGTCAAGCAGAAGGGGATTTATCTCATTCGTGATCTGTTTGCCCAGGCTGAGGAGTTAAACGTCCAGTGTCTTGTCTTAGGATCTGTTCCCGAACCTGATGCAAAGCAGGCATTTGCTGAGCTAGACAGGGATCTGCGGCGAAAAGGACGAGGGGCTGTCTTCCTCATGAGTGATGAGGCTTTTGCACACCGTGTCTATGCCGCGTCTGATATTTTCGTAGTCCCTTCGCTCTTCGAGCCGTGTGGGTTAACGCAGCTTATTGCTTTAAAATACGGGTCTATCCCTGTAGTTCGAAAGACAGGAGGCCTTGCTGATACCATTGTGGATGTCGAAGAGAGCCGCCCGACGTCAAATGGCTTTGTATTTCAGTCCGCACAATCCACTTCTTTTACAACAGCTGTTACTCGTTCTGTTGATCTCTTCAAGAATAAGGTGGCATGGGATGCGCTGATGCTGCGCGCTATGAGGCAAGATTTCAGCTGGAATATCCCAGGAAATCAGTATGTCTCCCTGTATCAAAGTGTGCTCTGAGAACCTGCTATCAGAGTGATATTCACCGGAATAGGAAGTCGTTCTCCGAGAAGAGTATCATGGAGCTTTTGGACGAAGAGCCCCGTCTGTTCCATAGGAGCGTGCCGGACGACAAGTTCTATGTGGTTGCCCCCATAGTGTGCCCATGAGGAGAGGACGCCAGGAAGATTTTTAGTACTCTCTTCACATTGTTTGACCATCGATAAAAAAAGCGGCTCAGCGGTGTGACGAATACCGGGAAGCTCAGCAGAAAGACGATCGCAAATAGGAATAAGGCGTGCTTCATCGGTACGTGGAGCTTCTTCTCCATGGTGAGAGGCGACGGCATTGGCAATGTCGCCGTCTACACCCCATTTTTCTAAAAAGGTCTTTCCGGCAAGAGCGTGGCTGTTACCCCATTCTGTGGAGAGCCCCTTTCCAATATCATGAAAGAGCCCCATCGCCTTTGCTGTCTCACTCTTCAGGCCTAGTTCTTCAGCGAGTATTCCCATCATCTCGGCGACTTCTATCGAGTGTTTGAGGACATTTTGCCCTGCACTGGATCGGAAGTTGAGCTGCCCTAATGTGAAGACGATGTCATGAGGAAGTGCTTTCTGATATCCACAAGATCGAAGGGCGTTCCGTCCCTGTTCTTCAACAGTGTGAGAAAAAGAAGACAGCGCTTTCTCATGGGCCATGCGGATCGTCACCGGCGTTACTTTTTCATCTTCAATGAGGCGTTCGATGGTCATCTTTGCAATACAGCGCGCTTTTCCATCGTGGGCACTGATAAGGATGCGAGGAACCTGTTCTTCGATGATGAACGAGACTTGAAGGAGATCTTCAAGTGTTTGAATGTTACGTCCGTCTTTGCCAATACAGCGGGGGATGAAAGATCGATCTTTGAGGGGGACTTCCGTCAGAAACGTATCCTTGGAGAGGGTTTGCGTCTTTCGTTCGAGAGCAGAAAGGAGAAGGCTGACGGATCGGGAGTGACATTCGCTTGCAAAGCACCGCTGCCAGTTATCTGTCTGCCGTTCAATTTCAAGGCGAGTTTCATCTTTAGCCTTTTGAAGGATAGCAGAGCGTGCTTCGTCGTATGATAGCCGTGCGGTTTGCTCCAGAGTTGCTATCATCTGCTGGCGAGCTGATGCAAGGGCTCGTTCTTGGTCCTGAAGTTCTTTTTGTAATGACAGTAAGCGTGATTGTTCTTTTCTACAGCGATCGGCGTCATCGCGAAGCTTCTGGCTCTGGCTTTTGAGGGCCTGCTCTTGCGACTGAAGACGAAACCGATCTTCTTGCATCTGTTGTTCATGCTGATTTTGGATGACGTTCTGCTCTAGGGAGAACGCTGCTTTTTCCTGCTCTGCTTTACTCTCTGCCTGACGAACGATAAAGAGCGCATGCTGCCGAAAAGATCCTAGACGAATCATGTAGAAAACCCAGAATAGAAGCGCTCCAACAGCACCTCCAAGAACAGAGCTAAAGAGAGAATATTCCATAGATTCGGCTGCTTGATGGTTCTTGGGTTATCCTAATGGGGTCTGTTACTAGCCTAGCTATCCTCTTCTGATGAGGAGTCTCCTTCTTTCGTTCTAGCTACAGGGGTGATCTGTACCTTTTCTACCATTCTATCATTGCTCTTGAGAATTTCGATCTCAAAGTTATCGTGATGGAGCACAAGTCCTGCTTGAGGAATTGACCCTACGCGGTAGAAAACATATCCAGCAAGTGTGTCATAGTCCTCTTCTTGAGGAATTTTGACACCAAGCTCCTCTTCAACGTCTAGAAGGTTCATCCGAGCATCGACAATCCATCCTCCTCCAGGAGCTGGGGAGAAAAGTGCCTCTTGTTCGTCGTATTCATCAGAAATCTCGCCGACGATTTCTTCTAAAATGTCTTCGATGGTGACAAGGCCAGCTGTTCCGCCATATTCATCGACCACAACAGCAATATGGGTTTGTCTTTTTTTAAATTCCTGTAGAAGAGATGCAATTTTTTTCGTCTCTGGGCAGTAAAAAACTTTTTTTACAAGCGTCTTTACGGGAGCAGAAAGGAGGCTCTCACGCTCAGGCCCTGCATCAGCGGCAGCAGCATACTTTGAGAGGACGTCCTTATAAAATAACACACCAACAATCGTATCTATCGTATCTCGATAGACAGGGACACGGCTGTAGCCTTCGCGTTGCAGAAGCTCAGCGGCTTGGTGAAGACTCAGATTTTCGGGGATGCAAAAGAGGCCGACGCGTGGCCGCATGATCTCACGAGCTATCCTATTTCGATAATTGAGAACAGATTGGAGCAGTCGCTTGTCATTTTCTGACCATGTCCCTTCCATTCCTCCGAACAATTCAAGAAGCTGTTCTTGCGGCTCACTGAACGTGGAGAACGTTGCTTGCGGAGCGGCGAACTTGTACAAACGGCAGGCTAAGAAAGTTAGAGGGGAGATAAAAAAGAGAAAAAGACCTGCAGGACGCTGTGAGAAGCGGAGAAGAGAATTCGGTGAGAGAAAAGCCCATGTTCTAGGAAGAAGGTCAGTAAATATGATGGTGCTAGCAAAGAGGAAGAAAAAGAAAGCGATGAGTTGAAAAACTGTCGAGGGCTCTGTCCAGGCGTACGATTGAAAGAACTCTGCTAATGAGAGAGCGTTGAGAAGGCAGGCGCTATAAAAGATGATGTAGAGAGCTTCGAAGATATTTCGCGCGCAAGAGACGCAAAATAGGAATCCATTCATCCCATCGTTTTTGCATAATCTACAGTGAAGCTTCCAAAAAAAGGGGGGTGAATTTTGAAGCATGGTAGAAACGCTTCTTCGCTGTAACTGGGCGACAAAAGCGAGTGCGCTGACGAAAAAAAGGCCGACTAAGCTAGCTGCAGCTAAGAGGGCGAAAAGTAGGGTCTTGGGTTCTTGAGTCATCATATATTGAAAAAATATCTAAAATAAAGAATTCATCGCTACTGAAGAATAGCACGTTTAGCAGTTTCTTGACTCAATAATTTCCTATGGATAGCGCCCGAAAGAGAGATTCCTCTCTTTTGAAGGCGTGCCATGGCGCTTCGTTCGCGGCGTCTCATGAGCGATCTGCTGGCAGGATCAATGTCATCATATCCCAGAAGGTGGAGCATGCCATGAACGATGTACAGTGTGACCTCGCTCCAGAAGAGCGCTTCTATCGCCGCTTTTGTGCTTAAAGTGGCTTTCATGTCCTCTTTTGCTACGGCAGCGAGTGCATAGCGAAGTGCGGTGAGAGGGCAAACGAATATATCACCCAGGTGCCGTGTTTCACCTTCTTTTGCCTGCTCGTCGAGAGGAAAGCTCATACAGTCTGTAGATGATGCGTCGTGGAAAAACTTCTTGTGGTAGAGGCGCATAGCCCTGTCGCCAAGGAAATGAATGCTGACAGTAGAGGCGTGTTCGGATTCGTTCTCAAGTACTGTCAGGACAATCTTTTGAATACATTCTGCTGGCGCGTTGAATGAGACCTCTCGTTGACGATTGATAACATCAACGTGGCATTGAGAAGATGGAAAAAGAGGGCGTTTTTTCATAAACAAGGAAAAAAACGAGGGGGGAGGAAAAACAAAAAAGTTGCAATTTTTGACCCTTCAAAAAGAAGACAAAAATTGCAACTATTCATCAAATAGGTCCAAAGCATTAGGTAGCTAACGTTTTTGGAAGACCAGTGACGCGATTAGCGCCCTCTTTCCAGCGACCTAATTTTTTCAAAGCGTCAATTCTTTCATAGCGCTTTAACACACTACGTTTTTTGACGTTTTTATTCGAACGACCGAAGCTTGAGTGACGAGACATAGTGTTACACCTACCGTATCTTCGGAATAAAGGCCAATATAGCCTGGTCGCCACTAAGAGCATTCACATGGAGATTTCTCGATGTTTGCTTTGAGGGGGCTTTTGGACCAGGAGCAGATGGCCGTTTAAAACTAACATGCCGCTTGCGTTCCGGCTTACTCATGCGAACCATAGCATTTCCTTCTTTCCTGTTTTGTGAGCGATGATACTCCAAACACGAAATAGGCTCAACTGAGAAAAATCGGGATCAGCAGTTTTATTGGGTTTTCAGGTTGAAGGATGGTTGTGAGATTGAAAATCATCACATTCACTCGTGAAGGAGATCAAAGTGGATTGAAGCTCATTGAGGCTACATAGATTGAAGGGTGGAATTTTGCATACATTTGCATACAAATATTGTATCAGTGTTGGAGTGTGCAAAATTTGCAGTTGATAATACGGCCTTACAAGCATAGGAGAATTTCCGAGGCTGAGTCGAGAGACAGAAATTAATTTATTTCAGAAGAGTTCCGATGCCGCTACTTTCAATTTGCGAAATATTCCTCACGAATGGTAAAAATGTGCAACTTTTGCTTAAAAAATCGACGGATTGACCGAATTTTTACTATGCTGAGTCTCAGATTTAAAAAAAGTCGTTGTTTGGGCGAATTTTTTTTTGCGCCTCTCAGACTTCTCTGGGAGCTTTTTTGCAAAACATACACAAGAGCTATTGCATTGTTTTTATAATTGTGTATTGTAGTAAGTATGGCGAGAGGCTCGGTTTAGGTCTTTTTTCGCCGAAAATTTCTCCCGCGCTCATTATTGAGGCGAACCGCCTGTGCGAGGGGAGATGACAGGTTGCGAGGTTTGTACTTGATAAAAATTCTCGCGGGAAGTTAGAGGTTAAGTTGAGACCTTTAAAAACGCACTTGAAAGGAGTTTGTCGTTATGAAGCGTTTTATTTCGTTGTTAGCTCTGGTTGTCTTACCTGCTTTAGCCTGGTCGGCTGATGCGGTTACGCAACAGAGTTCAGGGTATGCGGATAAAGTGAAGTCATGTGTGTGCATGACTCCAACGAATCCACGAGATGAGTGCATGCTTTCCCGAATCGACTTAGGTGTCGATTTTGGAAGATTGCCAAGCCGTCTTGTAAAAAAAGACAAGAAGTATGATCTGTGGAGTATCAATACAATCCAACCTATCTACCGTAGCGATGACATGCACAATACCCTCTTAGGGTTCTTGGGCATTGGCTCCGCTAAATGGAAGAAAGGTGCATGGAATATTGGTACTGGATATCGTCATCTGACAGCTTCTGCTGATCACATGTTCGGTGTCGGTGTATCCTACCGCCATTTTGATCTGCGTCATCTGCATTTCCGTGGGCCACAAGCCTACGTTGAATGGCTCACCCAATACACGACCTTAACGTTAGGGCGTGCATGGTACAGGATGCATGTTTCAGAACATGCTCAAAGGAATTTCCTCAAAGATAAACACAATCTTGATGTGACTTCCCTTGACCTTGCGTTCCAATTCCCCGGACTTCCATGGACCCAAGTATTAGTTGGCAGATCATGGTTCCAAGAGAAAATTGGCCGCAAATGCTTCAAGTCTTTCCACGGCAATTCATTCAAGAAGCTTGACTACGGTCTGCGCTTCAATATTTTCGGCTGCTTGGCATTAGAAGGCGGCTACCTCGGTGGCTGGGGCAACGGCGCATTCGTACGCCTTATCCTCAACATCGGGCGCCCAGCTTCTAACGAGTACACACTTGCTGATGGAATCCTTGGCAACGAAGTATTCACGCCAAGAGATCTGAAGAATTACACCTTGGCTCCTGTAGCTCGTGAAAGAATCGACTCAATCGCTCAGATTAAGTAATCTGATCCGATTGTGCGTGATTCTTAAAAAGGACTCGCTTTAGCTCCCCTGGGGTAACCTTGGGGAGCTTTTTCATGTCTATAGTGGCTTTTTCTCAATCCTCAAACCGATTCTTGAACAAGAACCGGTATATCTCCTCTCACCAACATTTCCCTGTTCGTCTTCACTCATGATAAGCACGTGCTCGACATTCCAAGTTTTTGGACCCTCTCTTCGAGGGAGAAGCAAACCACAGCGTAATGAATTTTGAAGGAATGGATATTTTTTCCCTTTCTGAGAAATTCATTTAGCTGTGGGAAGCTTCTCAACGAAAATGGGTCCAAAAAATTTGCAATGTCGAGTACGTAGTGTTTTGGGCTTTCTGGCTTGATTCCATGAAGATTTTTGCGGTTGTCTTGCAATGTTGTGTATTTTGAAAAAAGCCCCCTTATAAAAGGGGGCTTAACACGTTACTGGAAAGAATTCTTCTGAATGTGATGCAGGCCTATTTTCCCATAGGCTGAATGGCTTGGGTGTAATCTTTGGCAAAGGCTTGCGTCATCACTGTGACGGTGTCTAGAACTTCTTTTTTAAGTTCTTCTGGCCTGCATGAGAGAAGAGATGCTTGGGACCATGTTGTAGCCTGGAAGAGAGATCGATTACGAATGAGCATGGCTTCTTCCAGTAAATTGAGCTGAAAGAAGGTGGCGAGGTCTAAGCCTACTTGCAGAGTTCGTATTCGCAAGACTAATACAGGCTGGGAAATCCCTTCATTGAACGTGACCCCGGCAGCGTCTAGTTCATGGACGATGACATCCTTGATCTCGTCAGAGTTAAATCCTGCCTGTGTTTGCTCGTCTGAGAGAAGATCAATTTTTATATTCACCTCTCGTGCCAACACCTGCCGTGTTGTGGACGTTGTCATAGAAGCCGGTTGTGGCTGTTCTTGTGCTGTGAATGCCAAAAAGGGGACTAGAAGGCACGTTCCAAAAAGCATAATACGTTTCATCATATTGACGACGCGGAAACCCAAGCCTTTAGGTTTGGGAGGAAGCGTCGCTCCTTAGTTAAGTGTTAAAAATGGGAGGGTTTCCCATCCCAAAATGCCCGTAAGGGCCTGAATAACGTTCGCCTCGACCTTGTCTTCTGTGGGTTTTTGTAGATATCCTTCAGAAAGCCACCTCTCTTGCATGAACATCTACCGCAGAGTCCGGGACTGGCAACGCATCCCAGAGTGCCTATTTCGGCTAGGTTTCCCTTGCCATTCCACAAAAACGTCTCCTCGAATATCCAAGGGGTCTGGTCAACCGCCTTTGGAGATTTCTCCCATCAAGCCGCTCCCTTTAGGGAGGGATGTGGTTGACTTTCTAAATAACCTCCATTCGTGGAAAAAAGCTACGATACTCATACGAAATTCTTCACAAGGATTGCAAGGAAAATGGTAGAGGCTTTTGCAAAACTTGCAAAAGCCTCTTCGGGAAAACGAAGGAAGCGGTACTAGAGATTATAGACCCCAGGTCCCTCCAAGATAGAAATATGGTGCGCGATGGAGGTGAATATGATGGCGGTGATTGTTGTTTTTATCACCAATTGTTAGGTTCCCCCCAAGCGTTGAGCCGAGAGCAACCCAAAAATTCAAGCGCGCTGTTAGCAGATAATCCCAGCGAAACTCTGCACCAGTATTTTTATAGCAGGC
>CAINFV010000046.1 GCA_903848235.1 Chlamydiia bacterium
TGTTGCATTGCGGGCAGGATATCTTCATGCGAGATTTGAGGTGTTCAATCGTGACTGTGCCGTGTTCGAGGTCTATGTCATCTACAGTAAGCGCCAAGACCTCTGAGATGCGGCAGCCGAGATGGAAGAGCGACACGATCAACAACCGGTCACGCATGTTGGTTGCTGCCTTCGCCAATAAATCTGTGTCACTTACTTCTAGATAAGCTTTGGACATAATTTCATATACCTTTATTATCAAGGAGTTCTAGGAGATCAAGCAGATTGACAGACATTTTGTTTCCAGCCTTACCTTGTGCACATTCACTATGGCCCCAACCATGCTCTTGCAAGTACTTAGCTGCCGCCTTCCTCACGTCTTCACTTTCTACAGCTATTGTCTCCTTACATCCAGCACATTTAAACTGAACCGAATAAATCGCTTTAGCTTTCATGTATCCCTCCTGGTAGCTCTTTTCCCGAATTTCCTTTTCTGATCGTTGTCTCACTTCCAGTTTCCCTGCCCCGATTCTTATGAGATATTTAATTGCATCCGATCGGCTTAGGCCCTCGTCTTTCTGAGTCGCTTGGATAATTTCCTCAAGATCATGATCGCTCCGAAAGACTCTGGGCGGATGTTTCCCGTCATATTCAATTTTCAAAGGGGTCTTCTTTTGTTTTTTAACTTTTGACATATGCATCGCCCTCCTTTATTATGCGGTCTTCCCGCTGTTTCTCTGTTCGTTCTGTAATTGTTTCTGAGCTCCCATCGCAGTTTTGTTCTGGGTATCGCGGGCATAGACGCGAGCTATAATTCGAGCAAGTATCCGAAGTCCTTCCTCGTTAGGCCCTACGTTCGTTTTTACCATTTCTTTTGTCATTTGCATCCTCCTTAGCTAGTTTTGGTAGTCTCCCCATTCTAAGAGACAGATCGTTTTCGATTGATGCACTGCTCCTTCTTACTTGAGTGAGGCATTTTTAGATTAAGGTTATCGGCGGGGGAGAACTTCTGGTGAGCAGTCTTAATATCAGATTCCGCCAACGCCACGTACCCCCGCAGAACCTCAAGACTTGAGTGTCCTGTCATCTGTTGTAGGTTGAAAAGATTGGCGCCGTTTCGCAGAAATTGAATACAGAAGGTATGTCGGAAGGTGTGTGGTGAGCACCGCACTCCTTGTAATCCAGCCTTTTTACCTAGATCCTTAATAATCGTTTCCACCCTGTTTTTTGTGAGCGGCCAGCCCTCTTGAGTCAGGAAAAAATTGTCAATTAACCCCGTTGCCGGTTGCGGCCGACGCAGTTGATATTTCCAGAGTGTTGCCAATAACCTTTTCCCTATCGGGACTCGTCTCTCTTTAGACCCTTTCCCGAAGACCTTGAGCGTTTTATTTCTGAGATCGACATCATCCTTTTTTAAGCCGGTCAACTCGCCTAATCTAATTCCTGTGTCCAGGAGTGTCAAAACTATTGCATAAGCCCTGAGTCCGGCAATATCGGAGGTGTCTAGGGCTTGAAGCAAGCTTTGAATTTGTTCCCCGGTAAATGGGGTTATGACCTTCCTAGGCGCTTTGGGTATCTTTGTTTTAGCGAACGGGTTGCTGTCTATGAATCCTTCTCTTGCTAGCCAACTCCAGAAGGCACTGATACTGCGCAGATAGCAGTT
Source organism: Chlamydiia bacterium (assembly GCA_903848235.1). Taxonomy (GTDB): domain Bacteria; phylum Chlamydiota; class Chlamydiia; order Chlamydiales; family FEN-1388; genus CAINFV01. The sequence goes on from CAINFV010000046.1 coordinate 1,643, forward strand.
GATGGTATGCCCGGTGAGTTTTCTATCGTGATTTTTAATGAGCGGGTGAAATTCGAAGCGCTGGACTTCCTTTAAATGTAGAATGAAACTTCGAATCTCACTTACGCCGATTGATTCCACATTGGTGGGCAGTCCAGAGCGCGTCAGATAATTATTGAAATAGCTTACAGCTCTGCTGGTAAGCAGGATTGTGTTTTCGCTGATTCCCTCGCTGCGAGCGCATAGTCTGTAGCCCTCGATCAGCTTGCTCAACTCTGTGGAGGCTGGCCTATCAAGGGTTTGCTCAAGGAATTCATCTATCTTACGATCTAACGTCATTAGCCTTACCCTTTACAGTTGAACATCTTATACCTCCATGCTAGGATTACATAAGTTAAGGCATTTTAGGGCTTCTAAGGCGTGTAAACGAAGTAGTATGAGTAAAGAGTTTTACAGTGTAAAAGAGTTTGCCAAAATCCTTGGCATGTCGACTGACCGAATATACGAATATTTGAGGGCTGATTACCTGCATGGAAGTCGGGCGACAAAACGGAGTGCGTGGCGAATCCCCGACGCTGAGCTTCAACGGTTTAAGGGGACAAGCTTGGTAAAATCCGGCGCTCAGACAGAGAACAAGTCTGCCTCATGGTCCGAGTATCTTGAATTGGCAATTCAGCTCCAAAATAGCCTGTCTGGCATTGGGTTCAAGGACTGGTCCATCTGGGGGCTTCCCGATACCGGCAAACCTCCGCAGACTTCCGAGGCAGGGCTAAGGCTCTGGATAGATCGGGGCGAACTGGCAGTGAATCTGTCTGTAGAATCGGATAAGCGATTTCCGCTATTTATCACCAGGCTGAAAGCCTCCTTTACGGAGTTTGAGTCCTATGACCGGTGGCGGAAATCGCTTATCAGCCTTGTTCGTATGTGTTGGGATATGGCACATGAAATCAAGAGCAAGGCTGAGGCTGAAACGGGTTTGTTCTTGAGCCCTTACCCTCCAATAGGGAAGGGACATCTGATCAACGTGCCCAAGTATATTTACGAATTTGCCCTCGACAAGTACGCTTGCAAAGGGCAACCGGTACTGGAAATTCTCGAAAACGACCCCAAGCACTGCTGGGTTGTGCCTGGAGGCCTTCCTAACTATGCTCTCGCGATGGGGTCCAAGGATGAGATGGAGAAGTGCAGGGAAGCTACGATCTCTCTAGCTGTCCAATACGCCAAAGATGAGCGCATGGGCAAAATAGTTGCCAAGGCGCGGCAGGTGAAGGATCAGACAGCTCCGTTTCAATCGGCGCTATCTGCAGTCATTGAAAAAGCCACTGGCGGCAGCTAAGCATTTCATTTATTAATGTTCTTTGACCTTCTTGCCTTTGGCGTTACGGGCTACAGCTAGCTTCATTCCCATCGCGAGATTATCTACGGGGCTGGCTATAGCATGGGCCTTCTTAATATCCACATTGGCCAACTCGCAATAGCGTCTGGTCATCTCAAGTGATGAGTGCCCCAGTATCTTCTGCAGGCTGAAAACATCGCCGTCGTTTCTAAGAAAGTTGATGGCAAAGGTATGTCTCAGGGTGTGAGGGGAGCATCTGACGCCGGTAAGCCCGGCCATCAGGCCGTAGCGTTTCATTATACTATCTACACGGTTCTTGGTTAGCGGCCTCCCGTCCTGGGTTAAGAACATGTTGTCGAGCTTGGGCAGTGCCGGTTCGGGGCGATATTGATTGATGTAGCGCCACAGCAGTTTACGGATCTGTTTACCGATGGGCACCAGTCTTTCCTTATTGCCCTTGCCCAGCACCTTGACCAGCCCATCCTCAAGCCAGACGTTTCCCATTTTTAAATTTATCAGTTCGTTCACGCGGAGGCCGGTATCCAGTAAGGTGAGGACGATGACCGCGCCTCTATAGCCTTCGGCAGAGCCGTTCATGACACTTAGCAGCGACTCGATCTGATATGGGGAAAAGGCGGCGATGATCTTCTTAGGCGGCTTCGGGATTTTGAGCTTGGAGAAGGGATTTACCTCGATGATCTCCTCCTCAACGAGCCAGGACCAGAAGGCCCGGATGGACCTCATGTAGGTGTTGACGGTGTGTCCGGAAAGCCCCCTCTGCTGCGGCTTGCTGTAGGGGTGATCGCTGAAGCATCTCTTCTGTTGCAGGTAGAGGATGAATTCCCTCAACTCCCCTGTGCCTATCCCAGTAACGTCGGTGCTCAAGTCATTGCTCTTGAGAAAATCGTAGAGGTATCTGATGCTGCTGGTGACGATTGCCGTGGAGTTGGGGCTTTTCCCTTCGGTTGCGGCGCACAGCTGATAGCCATGCAGCAGGCTGCCTATTTCGGTGCCGGAATTTGACGAAGCAAGCACCCTCCCTTTACAGATACGATTTTGCGGGCTAGAATAGATACGAATTTCGCGGGTGTAACTCAGCGGTAGAGTGCTTGCTTCCCAAGCAAGGAGTCGTGGGTTCGAATCCCATCACCCGCTCCAA
>CAINFV010000047.1 GCA_903848235.1 Chlamydiia bacterium
ATACCAGCTCATTGAAAAGGTAATCAAAGGAGTTCAATTCAAAAATGGAGAGGAGGTGAAGGAGCAAGAGGAAGTAGCGTAAATTTATTTTGGATTGAGGATGCGCTCATGATTTCCGAACACAACTTTTGACAATATCTCTCTGGAGGAAGCTCAAGAGGTATGGGATACGATCCCTTATCGAGACGTGTTTTTCTCGATTCAAGAGGATCTTTGGCGATCGGGCCTACTCTAAGGGAGATATTGGGTTCAAGATTGAGGTTGCTGTCAAAACAATGATTTTGAATCAATTCGCCAGACTAGGACTGCCTTTTAGTCAGCCGGTCTAAAAAACAAAACCAGGTCTTCCTAGACCAGCACATTTTATGGGACAGGTTGCGCTACAGAGCCTCTTGGGCGCATACCTTCGTTCGACCGCGCTCTGCACGCGGCGCCTCGATTATAAAGTTGGGCTAGAGATTAATTCTCTCTAAGAGTTGGGGGACGGGGCGTCTACCGTTTCAAGGTCTTATAGGCGCCAAGAAGCCAAGATCACCGCGTCAAAAGCGACTCGTCATAGATGAAAAGCCTTTGCACGCGAGGCCCCAGGCATGTCATCAGCTCATGGACGATAGAGCCCCCAGATGCAGCGAGCTTTTCTGGGGGAAGGTACGCTCCGAGCTCATCTTCTCCAAACAGCAGAACCTGATCGCCGACAGAGGCTTCAGGAATATTCGTGACGTCGACCATCATATAATCCATGCAAATCCTGCCAACCATTGGCGCTTCTTTCCCACGGATGAGGACGGTTCCCTTCCCGCTGTAGGATCTGTGAAGGCCGTCATAATACCCTATTGGCAGAACCGCAAGGCGTGCCTTGAGATGCTTGATTACATGGGTTCGTCCGTAGCTGACAGATTCACCCGCTATACAATCATTAAACCCTACAATTCGAGAGATGAGAGAGAGCGCAGGGCGAAGCTCAAGGAGAGAAAGGCTGGCTTCAGAGGTGTGAAAGCCATAGGTGGCAAGGCCAATTCTGACCATGTTGAACTGGTCGAAGGAAAAGCGAATGGCGGCGGCAGAGTTGCAGGCGTGGCAGTAGGTAGGGCTGATGCCATGGCTTTCGAGGGAGGCGATGGTGGAGGAGAGGATATGAGCCTGCTCGATGGTAAAGGTGTCTTGTGACGGATCGTCAGCAACACTGAAATGGGTGAAGATGCCTTCGAGTTTTAAGTGTGGCGACTGATCGATGGCGAGGGCCAGCGGCAGCGCCTCTTCAGGGGTACACCCAAAGCGCTTCATGCCAGTATCGACGTGAAGGTGGGCCTTGAGGATGACATTGCACTCTTTGGCAGCTTCTATGGCAGCAGCGATCTGTTGGAAGGAACTGACGCCAACTTCGACATTCCATCGAGCTGCCTTTTTCATCTCTTTTTCCGAGGCATGAATGGAGAAGATCGATTGACGGACCCCCATCTTTCGCATGCAGACACCTTCGTCGACATACGAGACGCCAAGGATGTCGACGCCGCAGGTCTGTAGGAAGTGAGAGATGCGTATGTCATCCGTCCCATAGGCAAGAGCCTTTACCATGATCATGATCCGGGTGTTCTCTTTGAGCTTTGACCGTAGAAGCTCGATGTTGGATCGTATGGCAGCGAGGTTGATACAAGCGACGGTGTTAGGAGGGCTTTCTTCGATCTGTTCTATGAGCCATTCAAAAGGGATCTTATGGGGGCCTTTGAAGATGAGAACGTCGGATGGAGAAATGGTGGTTTTTACTGCCGCTAATGCTTCTTCAAGCGTGTCGAAAGAGTGAATGGGAATCAGTCCTCTGGATGCCTTTTGGAGGCTATCACCGACAGCGGTAGGCCAGGCATAGACATCGTTGATACGGTGGTTTTTGATCGATTCGATGAGGCGCTTTGCCGATGAGAGGTGATGGTTGTCATCGCGAAGGCCTCCAAAGATGAGGATTGACTTTCCGGTTTTTGACGCAGCGGAGGATTGTGTGTAGGAGGTGAGGTCATCTAAAGAGGCGTCAAAGGATAGCGGCGTGTGGCAGTAGGTTCCGTTGACAAAACTCGTCCCGCTTTTATTTCTCCAAATCTCAGTGCGCATTGTCTCGGGCTGATATGTCTGAAGAGCTTTGATCAGTGTGGCATTGGGAAGTTTGAGCTTCCACGAGGCCTTCAGTGCAAGAGAGAGGAGCTCGACAAAATATGAGTGGTTTCCCTTGATGGTGAAGACCGCTTCCGAGCAATCTGGAAACTGGCATCCTACTTTGAGGCGCTCAGCGCCGCAAATGCCAATAGCATGTACTGTCGGCAGCTCTTTAGATTCTTCATTCCAGAAGAATACGGGGCAGGGCAGAAGTGAGAAATCTAGGCGACTGTCGTGCTCTACGATGGCAAACCCTGATTGGGGAATGGCGTTGAGGAGCGCCATGATTTGTTCAGCAGTTGTCTGCTTTATCGCCACGGTGCCGAGACGTTTTCTGTAGAAGTTTGTGACAAGAGCTATTTCTGGTTGTGCCATGCGCACGAGGCGCTCCATCTCTCCATCTTGCGTTGCTGCCATCTCTATAAAAGCAATCGACGCGTCCTTCGGAATGTTGAGAATGCTCAAGGCAACGCCAAGCTGGCTGTTGAAGCTCTCTGGACTTGTATAGACATGGGAGTCGCTGAACAGATGGCCCATCAGGTCTTTGAGCATTGTTTTGCCGCAGCTTCCTGCAACGGCGACGACTTTTAATGATGGAAGTGTGGCTCGATAGCATTGCGCCAGATCCTGGAGGGCTATAAGCGGGGAGTCAACCCGGATGAGCTTCTCCTCAGCTATGTCCGCTGGCGCGGCCCACTCTCTTTCGACGAGCGCATAGAGCGCTCCTGATCGCAGGGCATCTGCTACAAAGCAATGGCCATCGCCATGGCGCCCACGAAGGGCGACGAACAGCGCATGGTGCGTATGAATTGTTCTAGAGTCAATGCTCACATCGTCGATGTATAAGGGTGTTTTTCCCGTACGCCCTGCGAGCTTCCATTTGCGAATGTCGAAGTTATGCATACCACACACCTTTAGCTTGTAGAGCTCGGCATCCTACTTGATGTACTGTTTTTTTTCAGTCCCTTAGCTCGACTTTGCAAATTTTTGGACCCATCTTCAGTGGGAAGCTTCTCACCGAAGATAGGTCCAAAAATTTGCCAAAGTCGAGCTTAGATCAGCTGCCCATACGCCGCAACCTTCGAATGCCGACGAAAAGCGCGATGATCCATGGCGCAAGGAGTATTGGCGTTGGCCGTATAAAAGGAATGCGCGCGAGGACTGCAGAAGCGTGAATAGCAAGTTCGAAGCAGAAGAGGGCGGCAAGAGAGCCGAAAACTAAAAGTGCCTGGGGGAACCGTCTCTCAAAACGAAAGCAGAATGGCGCTGGGATGAGGACGGCGAGCAGGGCAAGAAAAGGGGACAAGAGCTTTCCGTAAAAGGCAATAGTGGTTTCCGTTGCACGTTCTGAGCGCGAAGAGCCAAACCGTGACATCAAGACGCCAAGCTGCGTGATCGACAAGTCTCGTGGATCCGCTGTGGACATTTTCACCGTGCTGCGGGTGAACTTTAGCTGTGTCAGCTCGCAGAAGGGATAGGAAGCTGTTTTTACCATTTTTCCTGATGGCTCTCTCTCGATGACATCAACACCTTGTCCTTCTGGAGGCCGATCGCGGAAGTACGAGAGCTGTTCAATGTGAAGAATGTAGTCTGCAGAACGTACCCAGAAGGCGTCGGTGATCTTTCTATGAAGGGGGTCATGCTGAAAGAAGAAGAGCCTGCTCCCCTCAGGGAAGAGGACGACGCCAAGGCGCGAAGGCTCTTCATGAATGGACTTACGCCCGAAGTCTGACTCGATGATCCTGTGATGGCGTCGTATGGCTCTGGGGAGGAGATACTCGGCGTTACACCACAGAAGAAAAGAGGCAAAGAGCGCGACAGCTAGAAAAGGTCGGAAGATCTGTTGTAGGGAGACCCCGGCGTTGAGAAGAGGGATGAGTTCGTTGGTGCGTACGATGCGAGGGATGAGAATGGCTGTTGCTGCAGCAAGAGAAAAGGCAAAGAGAATCTGAAGCCTACAGCTGAACATGCATATATAATATGCACCCCATGTCTTCCAGCTCGTCTCGGGGTCAAAGACATCTTTGATGTGAGAGAGTAAATCGGCAAAGACAAAAAGTCCGAAGGCAATAGCAGAAAGAGCAGCAGCAAGTAGCCCGAAACGAACGAAGAAATATCGCCACCATATGGGAATGCCGCAACGATACCATGTGTTCTGGGGAATCACAAAATTAGTATTCCATGCCATGTTCTAACCTTGTTTTCAGCGTAGAAGCAAACATCCAGAGAATCGGATGGGGAAGCAGATAGAAGAAGATCGCAGCGGGTGCGACGTCATCCAGATTTTTGCCTGCTAGAT
>CAINFV010000048.1 GCA_903848235.1 Chlamydiia bacterium
GCTGTCCTAACTGATGGGATCTCCTGCTTCAATACAATAGTCTGTGGATAAGAGCCTAGGAACGCCTTCAAATCCTCGTCCTGTCCTCTCCACTCTGTCGTCTCGCCTGTTTCTGTGTCCACTATCAGTTGAGCTGTCCTAGAGGACATGTATGAGTATTCGTCGTATGTCAATAAATCCTTCTGGGCATAGCTGAACGACTCTGGCATGTACATGAACTTCCCGTCTCGATTCCCTAAGGACTGCATGGCCTTGATCTCGTCCTCTCTCCCAGGAAGTAAGGATTTAGCCTGCGTTCGAGAGACATACTTCCTAATCCAAACAGAGTTGCAGTCAGATAAGTCTTTCTTCTTAAAGAATGGGTCAATTAGGAATCCATTGTATGATAGGTTATCGACAACTATATCCCCATTGACAGGGTCTTTTGTCCAGTCAACCCAGACGCTCAGAAGATTCATGCCAGCCACACAAGCGCCTTCAAATGCTTCACTAATTGTCTCTAACACATGCCCATTGTTGTTTACGTGGTACATGAGCTTGGTCATTTGGTCAGCTGTGGCTTGGGAAGCTTGCTCTATAGGGTTGACGATCGTGCTCTTTCTGTGCTGTCTCTGATGCCCTGTGATCATGTTGATAGATCGTCGAAGCCTGTTGAAGTTCCAGTTCTTCTTTCGATAGATGGGACTCCCCCCTTGATTCTCGTTGTACAAGGCTTGATCCCCTGCCACGAATCGATTGTCAATGTCAGCCTCGTTCCAGTAGGACTGATTAAGGACTATGTTTTTATTATAGTCGTCCTCCATCCTTTGAAGGATATTCTTGTCATTATCAACATAGTATTGGTCTGGTACGTATGGAAAGAATGTCATATAAGCCCTTGTAAGAATTTTCTTTACAATAAGGGCTAGGGGGATTTTTGGGAATATATGGTTGATACAGACTGTATGTTGCGTTCTGCATCATCTAATTTTTTAGCATGTTTAACTTTAAAATCATTCCATTCGTAAATTATAAAAGTTGAGTTTTTATTTATAAAATCATATAGAAATAAAGAAAAATCATGATAATTCTTATAAATACCTTCTTCTCGCATTATTTTTGAGCTTAAAATACATGAAGCTATTGCTTTAACAATATCTTTTTTCTCTGCTTTTGACACGTCAGCAATCCTTCCCAAAACCATATTAGAAGTTGTCCCTTCCGAAAAGCAAATCATTATTTGATTCTCTTCTTTAATTATTTTTTCCTTTAATTTATCTCCTGGAGTTACTCCAAAAGTCTCTCTAACATATGTCAAGGCTTCTTCCTCATTGTTAAAGTACATCTTTTTGTTACTATGAGAATGAGAATGGCATTTTTTACAAAGAGTCATTAGCAAATCTGGATGGACTTCATATATTTGTTTGTTATTAATATATGCTAAATGGTGGACATTCAAGATACCTTCATCAGAGCCACACTTTTTACATTTATGATTATCTCTGTAAAGAACACGATTTCTAAGAATTATCCATTTTGTTTTTGTGTAAGGAGACCTTGACATTATTTTTCGTCCACCACTTGTTGATCAATCTTCTTCTTCAGCTCGATAAACTGTAGCAACTCCACGACCTCAGACCTCTTATAGATCGCCATGATAGGCTTGACCGAAGTAAATTTTGGAGCAATCCCCCATTCCAACCATTTAAGCATGAAGTCAGAGCCCTCTACTAGCCCTAGGTCGAATAGGTCATCTGCTACTAGGTACTCTCTCTCTGGGAGCATATCTCTAATAGTTCTCTCCTTGCATATCTGTTTTGGCTTAGGGCGATGCTCCTTTTTAACTTTCTCATACAACTCCACAAACTTTTCTTCAGAAACTACAGCGTCCATATTGGCCTAGTGATTGATGATTTTGATTCTTTTTTGTAGGGTAGGAAGGAGAAGATTAAACATCAATAGGATTAAGTAGAAATATTCAGCTGTTGACAGGACCAACAACCATCTTACTATGAGTAATCTATATATATCCTCTTCTTCTTAAGAGAGTGTTGAAGTGTTCGTAACTCCTAAATCCCCCTATCAACCCCATTGTCTATAGCATTGTTCACCCCTGTTTACAACTGAGTAAAATTGAGAGGCTTGTTGAGTAAATCCTTATTGTGAACAATCTATGGTATGGGTATATGTGGTTGATCCTTCACAAAGTGGTGTAGGGGTGGGTATAAGAGAGGCAATGGAAAACAAGGAAGAGGAAGTATGACGATTGAAGATGTAATTGATAGCGGGAAGGTCGAGGACTTGCCTGGAGATGCAGAGAAAGAGGCGATAATGGCGAGGCAAATGGAGTACGTCAGGGGAGCGTTAGATGGGCTTAGGGCGGTAGCAGAGACGAAGAGTATGAAGGAGCTTTCTAAAGATGAAAAGATTTTTGAGATTAGGGCACAGCTGGAGTCGCTACCCTCAATAGTTATGACAGTCATCATGAGTCAAGGACAGGCTCCTGAGGTTAACATCAACATCTTAACAAGTCTGGTTAACGTCTTTGATAACATTATTACAGAGATGGTCGACCACCTAGAGAGGGGCAAGGAAAAAGGGGAAGCTGAGTATGTGGCGACAGCGAAGGCAGTGCTGGAGGATGTGAGGGCGATAGGGGGGGGAAGTTAAGAAGTTAGAGAGTTGAGGGGTGTGGAAGTTAGATGGTTAAGGAGTTGTGAACTTAAGAACTTAAGGAGTTAGAGGAATGTTTATTAGGACTGAAGAAGGCGAGATAGTTAACGCTGATTATATCGTGTCTGCGTATTGTATACTTACTAAGCCTTTTAGTGGTGAAAAATGGATTGTAAGGCTGTTTCTA
>CAINFV010000049.1 GCA_903848235.1 Chlamydiia bacterium
GCACCATGGCCCTCTTCTTGTTCGCCAGCCCCCATTTTCTCAATAGAGCCTATTGTGCCAAGCTCACCTTCTACAGAGACCCCGACAGAATGGGCAACGTCAACGATAAACCTGGTGACATTCACGTTATACTCATATGACGATGGCGTCTTTCCATCTTCTTCTAGCGAGCCATCCATCATGACGCTGGTAAATCCCTGGCGGATAGCGCTAAGACACACCTGAAATGAATTGCCATGATCCTGATGGAGGACAATGGGGATATCTGGATAGAGCTCTACAGCAGCTAGCATGAGGTGTCGAAGAAAAGCATCGTTCGTATACTTACGAGCGCCTCTGCTTGCCTGGATGATGACAGGGGCTTTGATTTCTTGGGCAGCTTCGAGAATCCCTTGGATCTGCTCCATGTTATTCACATTGAAAGCAGCGATCCCGAAATTTTTTTCGCGAGCATAATCAAGAAGAACACGTAATGGTAGCATAGGCATGGTAAAAAATCTCCTTTCCATCTGAATGAATGTATATTGATGACCGTACTAAAAGAAAATCGCTTGCGTCAAGGAAATACATGACGATCAAGAAGTTTTCTTAGCAATAATCTGTCCTACAGCCAGTGGGCTATCTCTTCTAGTGGGAGGCGACTTCGTGCTGGAGGCCGTTCTGCTGGATAGCCAACGGCTATGATAAGGGGGACATCGAACCGTCGTGGAATTTTCACAGCTTTTTTCAGCCGTCGCTCATCAAATCCAGATATAGGGCATGTGCCAAGGCCAACGCTTTCAGCGGCAAGCATAAACATCATTGCTGCCACACCGACATTCTTCTGCAGCCATGCATTCTTATAGACCGCAGGAAGCTCTGGCAATGGGGTGAAGAGGCGGATGAAGGGAGCGAACAGTAATTTTGTCAGCCAGCCAAAGCCTAATGGTTTTGTCGAAAAGTTCATATCGATGAGATTTCGGCAGATCTCCATCTTCTCTTCTGAAACGACGCCATTAGCCAAATCTACGCCCCACGTTTTTTCAAAGTTATTGGTCGCTGCATCCCTGTCAGCGGCAAAGACAATGACTGCTGGAGCGGAGAGCACCTGCTTTTGCCCGAGACAGGAGCGGACAATGGATTCTTTTATCCGCTGCTGTCTGATGACATAATAATGAATAGGCTGAATATTGTAAGACGAGGGCGCCGTCTGAGTGATGCGGAGCAATCGTTCAAGGAGTGAGTGGGAGATAGGATCCGGCTTAAAGTTACGAACGCTTCTCCGATGAAAGGCCAGCGCTTCAAAAGCATCGATGTTCATACTTCTTCAACCATCACTTCATTTTCAAAGTATCCCTGAGCACCATCTACAAGATATGATGCCAAATCTGGATCTCCTTCGTATGAGACCTCGACTTCCAAGCGACCGGGCTGAGTTGTTGGGCGACATGTCACTAAGACATAGCCCACATGATCGCTGAGTATCCGACGAACTTTTTCATGCGCATTACCGATTTTTTCAAGCGAGCGCGTTGAAGACCGTGGGTTTTGCATGTATTCTTTGTCCCGTATACTGCACGTCTATATTTCCCCCCTGTCCACCATGCCTCTATATGCACTTTTTAGGGATTAAACGGCAACTTACTGAACACAACCAATTTGTTGCAAAGAAGAAATTCATCAAAATGAAAATTGTCCCATATTTTTTGACAACTTCGATGTATAAAATTTATTGAAACTGAATTTTAGATATTTACTACCAAATAGTGCGCGCGTTCTGTGGGAACAGGCGTTGTCGATAAATGGTAGTACTGGACTTTAGCCAGCTTTCGTTTGCAGAGAAAGATGCTGAGAAGCTGCCCTGTCTGACATTAAGCTGAGGAACGATTGAAGCTCAATTTCGCATATCTGAGGATCAAGAGTATTCACATAAGCATCGGCTAGATTATAGCGCAACCCCACGAATTCAAGCCCTTCATCTTCATACGCATTTGCTTCTTCTAGATATTTTCTCCTGTCGTCAATGAAAACGATTTTCTTAGGCTTCCAGGAGATCTGTTTAAAAAACGCAGAAAGCGCATTTTTTTTGCTTTTCCCATTCGTAAAAAGAACGCCTTGAAAAAACAGTGTTTCTGGGATGTCTATCAGCGAAAAACAGGCGTGTGTGGGAGCTGTCAGATTCATATCTATGCCAAGGGACTTTAAGTGACGAATGCTGATGTTGGCAACCGGAGGGGAACGACTGGTCAACCCCATCATCGTCACCCCTTTGTTTTGCAATGAATGCAGCACATCTGCCGTACACTCTTCCATAGCCTTGACTTGGGTCACAAAATAAATGCTGTGTAAGAGGTCTACAGCTTGAATGAATGCCTGACTTTGGTCAGCCATTTCAAGCTTCATTTTCATCAGATAGTAATGAAACCACTCATCAGACCCAAGCACTTGTGCTGGCCGGAGAATGGTATTGTCGATATCGAAGACGACCAGTGTACCTGGGCGAACCTCACCGATAACATCTTGAATTGATGAGCATTCCCGAATAGCGGAAGAAGCTCTTGAAGGAAGGACAAGGGATGCGCCGAGCATGGCAAGGAGACTGAGTTTTTTCATAGACTCTTAAGAGAACCCCTCTTATGGCACAGGTAATCCCACTCTACCCAAAACTGCATCGGCAATCCGCACACCCTCAAGGAGTGGGTACATCGTCAGTAAAAAGCGAAGATCATTTTCAATGACCGACGAATTTTTAGTCCAGTGATTCGCTTGCACTATCACTAAGACTAAAAATCTGAATTGATGGTAATGCTAAAACTATAAGACTGGACTTTAGCATTTTTTGGGCACCGAGTTCGCAGAGGGTTGTCTCTCAGACGATTGCATTTATCATAGATCGGCCTGGGCAGGCCATCTATGATAAATGCAATCGTCTGAGAGACAACGAATGCGAAATCGGTCTCAA
>CAINFV010000050.1 GCA_903848235.1 Chlamydiia bacterium
CAACAAACGGATGCGATCTCGACTCCATAGATGGAGTTGGGACGAGTTGCAAAAGTTTGTTGAATACAAAGCTCAAGCAAAAGGTATGGGGATAGTCTATGTGAACCCAGCGTACACCTCTCAAAAGTGTTCGAGGTGTAGCTCTTTGGGGATTCGGCAAAGACATCGGTTTACGTGTCCTAGCTGTGGAAGCTATCAACACAGCGATCGCAATGCAGCGATCAACCTACTGAAGCTTGGCGAGTCTGCTGTCTCGCCAACGGCATTTGTCAACGTGCCAATGGTAGCGGCCCTTGCAGCCAGCTACAAGCCCCTCCCTTTAGGGAGGGGTAGTTGACCCACCTCTCGATAGCTTCGATATCATTCAAATCTTTTTCACGTCCCATCCACCGTTTCCAAGCAACAACATAGGAGAGTTTTGTAAAGGGAAATCCGCGGATCTCTTCACTATTGTCAATCATCTCATCAATCAAATCCGTAAAAACCATCCAATCTTTCCAAATCTCAACAGGCCCGATGATAATACAATTTTTTTTCCGCCCTGTGACCGTGCGGCATCTAGCAAGCTCTTCCCACACATCACGTTTCACAATAAGATCCACATCGTGAGCTTCTCGGATGTTGCGTATCGCAAGCGGCCCGCTTCCCGCTACCGCATATTCTCCTTTTGGAAGGTGCAATGCCTCCACTCCGACGAGAAGATCCACAAATTTCTGGCAGGGAGTAACAGAATTTTCCATCGGGCATGTACTTTTTGTAAAAAGGGCTCTACCGCAAATCCCCCTTATTATGCAGAATGAGCCTAAACTCGCTGTTATGATTTTTTTCTCCCCCCTTTTTTAAACACAGACGAGGGGTTTGTGTTTGATGAGGGTGGATGTATACATACATTTTTAAGGAGACACCAGCCGTGGTAAGCATCGAGCAGCTCGACGCTTTTTTTGAACATCTCGTATCCCATACCTCAGATCTCCTGCCGGATGGGATTATGAATATCAATGTGAAGACTCTTCACGCCCTTCATCTTCTCTCTGATGATACCCCGCTGCCCGGATCAGCCCCTGCCAGCACCTTGCTCCAGGCTATCGAATCAGGGGGGAGGATCACCCTATACAATGAAAAGTTTGCCCTGTGGGTTGTCCCTCAGAAAAATGCTGACCCAGCATCCACTATTGTCTTTATAGCAAGTAGGACGGATGAAGAGATAAAGCCAGAAATTGCCTTTCGAACAACAGGAATTCACAACCGTTCGAAGACCATCCTCAAGCTCATCGACCGCTTCTTAGCAGATATACAAGAAACAGAAACGGTTATCTCAAAATTCGAGCAGCCGACGTCGAAGGACCAGAAAATCTCTTAAGGATTGGCTATAAGGCCTCTGAACAGATCCACCCATACATTCAGCGACATCTCCTCAGGCCTGCTGTCATACGACACTCCTGCACGATCACAGGCAGCGATGAGCTGTTCTCGAGGATACCCCTCTTGCAATGAATGAAGAATCGTCTTCCTACGGTGTAAGAACGCCATGCGAAGGATTTCGAAAAAGAGCTCTTGCTCTTTGTCATCGAGCAGTGGCTTTCTGAAATAAAGGGTAAGAATTGCCGAATCTACCTTTGGCTTTGGCCAAAAGCATCCTTTCGGAACAGAGAAGGCATAGCGCACGTCAGAGAAAAACGCCGCTAAGCAGCCAACCAAGGAAGGCTTGCCGCCCGTCAGACGGCGTGCGACCTCTTCTTGTACCATGAGAACAGCTCGTGAGAAGAGAGCTGGCTTCTCCATCAACTTCTGGATAATCGGTGTCGTCAAATGATAGGGGAGGTTGGAGACGAGAATGACGCTGGCCGCCGTATGGTGAGCTATAATTTCAGCAAAAGAGCAGTCCATAATGTCAGAGGCGATGACAGAGAGCTTTCCCCCTTCTGGATCCAGCCTGTGGAGAGCATTGGCTAACACATCATCCTTTTCAATAGCCACAACAGAAGATCCTGCCATCAGAAACGCCTCTGTCAACACTCCCGGCCCTGGGCCAATTTCTACGATGAGTGTGTCAGGGGAAGGATTCACCTCAGAGACTATCTTCGCGACGATATTACCGTCGATGAGAAAATTCTGAGACAAAGTCCTCTTGGGATGATGGTGAAGGGAGGCTAAGAACTCTGAGAGCTCCGAAGGGCGATACAGGGGCATCTGTCACTCCACCCTTCTAGCCACTCTTCTGCTTAAACTGAAACGGCTCGAATGACAAGAGCTGCTCTGAGGTGAAGAGATGCTTCACATGGTGCTGCCGTCGCAAGTCATCAAAAAAGGTAATGGTATGCTTGGTGATCTCTGGAGAGGCAAGCTCTTCACGGAGGGCAGCTTCGAGTTCGAAGAACGTTGGCGGCTTTGGCTCAAACCGTTCATCGACGATATAACAGCGCCAGCTCTGATGAGGATCTGTTCGATTTGTAAAGGGTATCGGCTCTGAATGAGATTGCAGCGGAAGCTTTTCTAAGATCTGCTGAATAGCGGGTGCCACTTCCTTTTGTTCTGAACGAAATGACGACGAGACGACACATTCAATTCCTTCGGGAAGCTTTGTGAGAATGGCATCTATTGGCAGGTGGTCGTTTTCCAGCAGCTTCCATACGTTATCAGCTACTTCCTTCGGGCAGTCTTTTCCCTTTGCCTTGACAGTCACACTTCTCCATACCCACCCTTCTTTTCCTTTAAGCTCTTCGATCCTTCGCTGGTAGGCGGCTCGTAGCACTTCAGGGGTAATAGAGCTGACAACAGGAGAATGGACATAGAAGGAGATAATACGCCGCAACAAGATATCAGCCTTCATCATCTCATGGACCTCATGCAACGAAAGCCCTTCCTCATAGAGGTTCATCATGACATTCGGGCCAAATACCTCTTCGAGCTCCTCACGGATATCGCCATTGGTAACAGTAAACTGCTTCTCTTCTGCTAGGGAGATGATCAGCTGCCGATCAACCAGCTCTTCGAATATTCGTCTCCAATTCGCCCGATAAAATTCATACCGCGCTTCTGGCACCCCTCGATACTGCGGGAACTGCTGACAGAACACCATATCAAGCTTCTTCATGACGTCAACAACGGTGACAACCTGATCGCGCACTGTTGCAAGCACCCTGTTTTCAACGACAATAGATGAACGGCGTGATGGAGGGACGTCGCCAAAGGCTGAAAATCCTGAGAACAACGATATGAGAAACACCATGACTCGAAACATATCTCGTATCTACCTACAAAAAAAATGATAGAACAACAACTGTACCATGCTCTCTGCCTTGCTCTCAAGAGCTAAGGATTAGGAGTCAAGTTTACATAATCTAGACAATCCGGGTGAGCAAGGGAGCCATCTGCAAACAGACAGCAAAAAAGCCGTCCATCCCTCCACTGACAGGAAGCGATCTGAAGGGAGGTTCGACGAGTGTCAAAGGATAGGTCTTAAGAAAGAATTCGCATTGATCATCATTTTCCTCTCGTAAGAGGCTGCAGGTGGCATAGACGATGGTACCCCCAGGCTTCAGATAGGAAAAAGCCTCGGCAAAAATCTGACGCTGTTCCCCTGCCAGCCGAGCTACCATCTCATCTGAAAACTTCCATTTCATATCAGGGTTTCTGCGGAGCGTTCCCGTTCCACTACAGGGAGCGTCGACCAGCACCCAGTCCATCCGTTTTTTGAGGGTATTCAGACGCCCCTTCTCCTGATAGCTGACGATCTGCGCATTCTGAATCCCTGCGCGTTTTAGCCGTTTTTTCGCCTCATAGAGCGCCTGTTCGCGAATGTCATGGAGGAAGATCTGCCCGCGATTATTGAGGTTTGGAGCAAAGGCCAGCGTCTTACCCCCAGCGCCAGCGCAAAAATCAAGCACCGACTCCCCAGGCTGAGCTCGGACAAGGCTTGCCACGTGCTGAGAACCAGCATCTTGTACTTCAAAATGTCCTGCCTTAAATTCGGGAAGAGAAAAGAGGTTGATCCTGCGCGATAATCGCAGAGCGAAGGGAGCCGAAGGCTCTTCTTCAACGTCGATTCCCTGAGAGCGAAGGCTCTGACAGAGCGCCTCACGTGTCGTCTTCAGCGGATTGACACGAAGGACAATAGGCGCTGATTCGTTACAGGCATGACATATCGAGGAGGTAGCCTCGCCAAAAGTCCTCTCCAGAGCTTGATAGAGGTTTTTCGGAAAGCTCACGCGAATATGGGGCTCGAGCGTTGTGTCTTCTGAAAGAGTGATAGGATTCTGTTCGAGAAGCTCGAGGAGGGCCTCGGAGCGAGCCTCTCCTGACAGCTGCCGCCGGTCGAGCAGTGCCTCTATCAGCAGTTTCCACCGAAGATAGGTGTAGATTCTCTCGACAATGTAGAGCCTGTCTTTTGATCCCAACTGGGTATTATGCCGAAAGTATAAACTAATAAAAAGATCTATCGGACCTTTTTCGGAATCAAAGTTATTTAATAATTCGAAAAAATGATGTTGACGAAAGAGCGTTGATTTTTTAATCATAGTATAACAATTGTAGGTTTGTTGCTCATCATGATACCAATACGAAAGAAATTTTTCGATCAAAAGAATCTGCTCCTCGCGGCAAGCATCGCTCTTCTGGGGTTTGGCAGAGCATCGGCATCTGTTTTTCTCTCGCCGCTGACAGCGGTAATAGGCTATGCCTGCGCCTTTGGCGCTCTTGCAGCATTTCCTCCAGGGAAAAAGCGGTTTTTTGCAGGATGGGCGCTCTTTGCACTAGTGATTCTCCTCCAGTCCAGCTGGTTTCTCTCACACCCCTACTCCTACATCATCGCCATTTGGATCCTGCTCTCCGTCCTCTTTGCCATCCCCTACGCATGCCTCAGCCTTCTAGTTACCTCAAACCACCGTCACACCCTCCTCTCTTCCGCAGGCCTTGCTGCAGCCTTTGCCCTTCTTGAATATGGCTTCACCTGCCTGCCCTGCGGCTACTCATTTCAATCTGCAGCTCTTCACCTTTCGTGGTGCCTATGGCCCCTTCAGCTCGCCTCAATAGTAGGAGGCATCGGCCTTTCGTTTTTCGTCTTCTGGTGTAACATTGTTGTTTTCTATTGGCTCTTCTCAAAGGCGCAAAGGTTTGCCCTGCCAGCCGCTCTCATCGCCTCTCTTCCCTATCTTATCGGCGGCGCCCTGTACTGGCACAGAACAGATGCACAGCAGACATTTGACCAAACACATCCCTCTCGCCAGGTTGCCTTTTGCCATATGGAAGAGCCCCCCGACGTCTATTCACACGCTCTTAGCCCAGAGGCTCTCCACGAGCAAGAGTGGCAAAAAATCTTAGAGCTCATCGATCCTCACTTTCTAAGACACGTTGATATCATCGTTCTTCCAGAAGGTGTCGCCCCCTATTCAGCAGAGTCGCCATTGTTTTTGTCATCCCACCTTCCTGTCAGCTGGAAGAACAAATACCATGGCAATCATCAGTTCCTGTCATCTCTTGACCTCTCACGCATGATTTCCTCTTCACTGAAAGCCTCCGTTCTCATTGGCCTTGAAGGCAGGAGCATCGACAACACAGGAAACGTCTTAGCTCATAACTCCTGCTTTTTCATCTCCCCTTCTTCTTCAAAGATCGCTCGCTATGACAAACAACTCCTTCTTCCTCTTGGAGAATATATTCCCTTCTCCATCCTCCGCTCAGCTCTCGCCACCTATGGAATCCATGATAGCTTCTCTCCAGGGGAGGGAGCTGTCGTGTTCGCTGAAGGGTCTCTTCGGATCACCCCGCTGATCTGCTATGAAGAGACCTTTTCTCGCTATGCAGTAGCAACATTGCCCCTTCAGCCAAACATGATTGTCTCGCTCAGCAATGACTGCTGGTATCCTGACATACGAAGAGAACACGCAGAACTAGCACGCCTTCGAACGGCAGAAATGGGGCTTCCTATGGTACGGTCCTGTAATCAAGGGGTTAGCTGTGCTGTTGATGCGCTTGGAAGAACGATTGCGTCACGAGGAGAGTACGCTGGAGAAAAGAGCTCCTGTGTGGCCTGCCCTCTTTCCCAGTACACGACATTCTCACTCTACGCTCTCTTAGGGCCAGCTGCCATTGCAGTGTTCTGTGCTCTGGTAAGTGCCATCGCCTTCTGGTCTTCACGGCGTCGGCCATAAAAGACGTCAATCGCAGCGATTAGGAAAGTGGACTTTGGCAGCAATCACAGCCTTCTGTTTTGACTTGTGGGCAACCTGTTTCTTGAAGGCGCTCTTGCCTCCAGAATCGCAAGAGGTCGAGCATTCTGCGTTCTGCTGGCGGTAACACCTTTGTCAATCCTGGCTTGACACCCTCTTCAGAAAGAGCAAAGGCACGCATGGTATTGCAGGTTCTTCCTCCAAGGCGAATGCCAACACCTTGAATGCCAACCATATTCCCAAGGTCTCCAAACATCTCAAGCGCCATCTCGCAGGCGGTAATCATAAACAGCACGCGATGGTGTGGAAAGGCATCGATGACTTCCAGGACATGGTTCCCAATATCGTTAATGGTTGGGATGACGATGGGAATTGTCTTGCCGTGGGGCAGGGCATGCATGACTTTAGCGATGGCGCACTGCTGGCACACAGGATTACCAATCTCTGCACTGCAGCCATTCGAAAATCTCGCGCAAGGGCACTCATGGGGCTTCTGACAGTAGGAAAACCCAACAATGAGAAGAGTGTCATCTCTCTTCATAAGGGCATAAAGCTCTTCTACACTCCCGACTCCATAGAAAAAAAAATCTCCCTCTTTGTGATAGGCCTTGTCTTGAACCAGGGAGCTGAAGAACTGACAAATGTATTTGATTGGATGGCGAATCAGCAGGCGAAACAAGCGGCATCCGCCATCTCTCCTGATAACCCAGCGAAAACCTTTCCATCGCATGGACCCCTCTTTAGGAGCTATGGGATGGCTGGACGGATAGAAGTCCGGGGCTTTTAAGGGCATGGCATTGGCAGCCGCTGCTGCTGCAGCATCCCATGCTTCTTCTGCTTCTTCCCATGATTGATAATGATCCCAAAATCGCTCTTTCATTTTCCCAAAACGCATTTTGTTTTCTCTCGTCGATAATTTTATATCAAAATGCAAATTGTATTGGAGAGATATTCGCCATTCAATTTCTTTTTGAAAATAAGCCTCGCTCGGTGTCCAACAAAAAAAATCTGGGGTGAGGAGCAGAAGTTTCTTGAAGACAAAAAAAGAATAGCTATCATTTATCTTTTTCCATTTTTGCAGGAGCATTTAGTATGCGTTGTTTCATCTTAGGACTTGCCGTCCTTCCTCTTCTCATGGCACAACTATTCAGTGAGATGCCTCTTCAGCCCCCTTCTCTCCCAAAACATCCTGTTGTCGTTGCAAAGGAAGCTTCTCCATATCCATCTCTCCATGCCCGTCGTGTCAACAAACGTCTAAGAAAGTACCTGAAAGAAATCTTCCACGAGACGCAAAAAGCTTCATCCCACGGGTACAACGTTGCTGGCAATCACATTGTCCTCGACAAAAGTGTGGTCAAGCAGATGCAGCGCCACACGCGCGTTATCCACCACCCAGGGCGCATCACCCATGGGCAGAAGAAATTTTCCACGCAAATCATGGTGACACGACGTGAAGTCATGGGCGCTGCACGAGAACAGGCCTTGGCAGGCATGTCGACAGCAGTCCTCAATATAGCCCATGAAAACCGCCCCGGCGACAGCGTCTTTTGGGGCAAGCAGACTGAAGAAGCAGCGATTTTCAGAGTAACAAACTACTTTTTAAGCCTTTTTCCCCACCTCAATCCAACGCTGAAAAAGCAGCTTAAAGATGGCAAATACCATGTTCCAGAATTTGGCGGGATCTATTCTCCTCATGTCTTTGTGTTTCGTGATAATCAAGAGCAGAATTTCCGGTATATCGCGAAGCCTATAGAAGTTGCCATCATCGCAAGCGTTCCTTATAACATGTGCCATCATAGTTCCCATCACAACTCACCTGGAAGCCGCGGGAAGTATGTTAGCGGCACAAAAGAAAAGATACGTGCTATCTTTCGTATCGCTGCTCACAAAGGGCATACTGCAGTGATCCTCAGCGACTATGG
The DNA here is from genome assembly GCA_903848235.1 of Chlamydiia bacterium. Lineage (GTDB taxonomy): Bacteria > Chlamydiota > Chlamydiia > Chlamydiales > FEN-1388 > CAINFV01. The sequence goes on from CAINFV010000050.1 coordinate 8,090, forward strand.
CTGTGTTGAACGACGCAACCAACCAAAAGTGGTCAGCCGTCTGTTCAAAGAGGTGTTGCTTGAATCCGAATTTCATGGTGTGTTTCAAATCGTCGAATTCGCAGTTCCAGTGGCAATGACAAAACAGCTTTTCCTAGACTTTTCACGAACCTTGAATGGGTTGGTTCAGTAGTACAAAAAAAACCGGGCATGCGTACGCGTGCCCGGTTCTATCGATGCAAATGCTTCTCTCACATTACCCGTCTAATCCTGGGGGATCTTCAGGCATTCCTTCTTCAAAAATTCGATTTTGATTCTGTTCATATTCAGAGAGCTCTTGTGCCGCTGCCTTCACAGATTGTAAGCCATCAGCAAATCCCACCGAACGTAAGAGCTGATCTATATATTCAAGTTCCGCTGTCAGCTGATCATTTTGAAACTCAAGTTGAGCTATACGCTCGTGCAGGTCTTCGTTTTCCATAGACAACGCCCCTCATACATCATTTCATCTGCATTGTATGGATGGAAAAATTATTTCCTAGAGGCTTTTGCAAAATGAACGGCCATCCGCAGCGACGGATTATTGATGAACAATAGTTTCAACACGCACACCGTCAATCCTTTCATGTTGCATCAGAGATGGCGACAATCGCAACGCTGCTGGCACAGGAAGCTCTGAGACATTAACGCCAGATTCTGACAGGCGTTTTACAGAGACCAACAAGCGATTTTCGAAGGAACCAACAGCTCTGTCATACGCCTTTACACTGCGCTCTAGATGCTTGCCAATCTCACAGAAATGTTCTGAGAAAATGGTACACCGATCCATCCATGTCTTCGCCTCGTCGATAACCATCTGGGCATGCTTTTCTATCTTCGCCTCTCCCCAGCTATAGGCAATGACTTTCAGCATGGCAATCAGCGACGTCGGCGTTGCTAGTAACACCCGCTGACTGCTGGCGAATTCTAACAGCTCAACATCATGCTCTAAGGCGGGCGCCAAAAAGCAGTCTCCATGCAAAAACAAAACGACAAAATCAGGCGTCTGAGAAAACTGATCCCAATAGCGCTTCTGCGAGAGACGTACCACATGCTGCCGCACATGCTTTGCATGTTGAACGAGTTTTTCAACACGTCCCTCAGGCTCCTCGCACTGCAGGGCATCAAGATATGCTCCCAGTGAGACCTTCGCATCAATGACAACAAGCCTGTCATTGGGAAGGCGCACCACCATATCAGGACGTAACGACCCATCTTCTACTGCAATACATACCTGTTCGTCAAAATCACAGTAGGACAGCATCCCTGCTATTTCCACAACGCGTCTGAGCTGAATCTCCCCCCATCTTCCCCTTACCGTTGGCTCTCGCAAGGCCTTGACAAGGTTGCCGGTCTCTTTTTGCAAGAGTATCTGCGTCGTCGATAGCTGGTGCAGCTGTTGTGTCACACTGTCATAGGCACCACGGCGGGCAAGCTCTAGCTCCTGTACCTTTTTTTCCATCTGCTCTAAGCTCGACCGCAATGGCAGGATGACCGTTGACACTTCAGCTTGTTTTTTCTCCACCGAGCTCGAGATCAGGGTATGATATTGTGCAAAGGTCTCCTTTGCCATGTCAAAAAAAGACCGCTGAGCGCGGAAGAAAGCGTCGTTAGACAGCGCCTCAAAACGCTCAACGAGCGATTGCCGTGTCTTCTCCACAAGCTGTTCTGTCCTGGAAGCTAGTTGCTTGCCGGCTTCTACCTCATGTTCTAACAGGCGGGAATGCACCTTCTGATCTTCTAATGCTGCAAGAAGACGAGCATTTTCTTCGTCTACCTCTGCAATCTCAGCGCGAAGGTCGCTATTTTTCTTTTTCACCGCCACCATCAAATGCCACTGGAAAAACGCCGCTCCTGCAAAGAGAGCGACAAGACAGAGAAAGAGACTACCCACAGAAATCACCTACATAATAAATACGACCTTAACCTATTGAGATTCTACTCTTTACAGAGAGGCTATTACAACAACAGATCAATGGTCGCAGCCAGCGTAGTTATCTAACTTATTCTTGCACAGTCCCTAAGAGAAAGAGTTTGAGCGGTACGAGCGGACATCGGTTATTTCTTTTTGAGCCTGAGTCTTTGATGATTTCCCTCAACGCCGTTAGCATAGACAACAGTGAGAGAAAATTTTTCCCACGATTTCTTATGAATCAAGTGCCTGGTAAAGAAGGGCTTCTGATGAGGACGAAACATTTGAAGCAGTGTGGAATTTTTATACACTCTGTACCCGGCAACGCTTGGTAAGGAGCTTTGTTGCCACCAGGATTCCAACCGATATTTACGGACAGCTTTGTGATGTCTTTTTTTAACTCGTCCGCGAAAATCCGATCGGACGTTGACGTAGGTATACAGATCCGCATCACTGGTCTTTGACGTTCCCTCATGGGTCACAACGGTAACATCAACTGTTACTGTTTTCCTTTGCGTGTTCTCCGGGGCTATCGCCACAATCGTTGTAGGGGAAACAACGGAAAAGCTCGCTGCCGTAGGGCCAAAATTGACCCCTAACACGTCTATAAAGTTCTCCCCTGTAATTGTTACGTTATTGCCTCCTTGAGACGGCCCCTCATTCGGGCCGATAGTGCCGACGACTGGCAAAAGGACCACTGGAGGGACATACGTATAATGATCAGCTGCAGTGATAGGAGAGCTTCCGGTTTGGGTTTGTACTACGACGTCGACAGTTCCTA
>CAINFV010000051.1 GCA_903848235.1 Chlamydiia bacterium
AGCGCGAAGTGCCCGATCTTCTCATCAATAGCGCTGGCGTTGGCTCTTATGGGCTGTTTGTTGATACTGAGCTGGAGCAATCTGAGCAGATCATACAGGTGAATGTCATGGCTCTTATGGCGATCACCTATGCGTGGTCTCGCGCTCTGATCAGCCGGTCGAAGAGTGGAAAGGTGATCTTCGTATCATCATCAGCAGCTCTTCTGCCATGCCCTGGGATGGCGGCATATGCTGCTTCAAAAGCCTTTCTGAACAGTTTTGCCGAAGCTCTTCGCTTTGAACTTAAAGATCGAGGTATCGCTGTCCTCACTGTCTGTCCCGGGTATTTTACTACAAATTTCCAACGGCGGGCATCAGGCAGATCGTTAGTCGATCCGTCCTCTCCTGCTGCCTTTCGGGTGGCGCGGCAGGTTGTTCGAGTGATAGAGAAGGAAGGAGTCTGTGTTCTCAGACCATGGAGATGGCTTCTTACGCTTCGCTGGCTCTTCCCACACAGTATTGTGATGAACTACATACGACGGCGTTCGCTTCGCCTTCTGCATCATTAAGCAGACCAGCCAAATTCGCAGGAGACGTATGCCACAAGCTTCCTTGTGTCTTCTGTAAAGAGGCGTATGCCCTCTGACAGTTTTTCGGAGGCCATCTGGTCTTCGTTGAGAAGGAATCGGAAATGGGGCTCTGAAGTTGCAATCTTCATGAGGTCTGAGGGCATCTCCATCTCCTTGCTGAGCTGTCGTTCCACAGTCTCTGTGGATTGAGAGAGCTCATCGAGGAATTTCGGAGAGACTGTCAGAAGGTCGCATCCTGCAAGAGCCAGGACTTCGTTTTTGTTTCTGAAGCTCGCTCCCATGATGGCTGTCTTACTGCCAAATTTCTTGAGATACTGGTAGATCCGTTTTACCACTAAGACCCCAGGATCGTTGGCAGCGGTGTAGGATAGTGAGGGGTTATTCTTCTTAAACCAATCGAGGATACGCCCTACAAAGGGAGAGACGAGGGTGACCTTTGCTTCAGCACAGGCGGCAGCTTGAACAAGGGAGAAGATCAGTGTCATATTGCAGTGAATGCCGACCATCTCCAGGACTTCTGCTGCTCGAATCCCTTCGATAGTCGAGGCGAGCTTGATGAGAACCCTCTCACGGGGGATGCCATGCTGCTCATAGAGGCTGACAATCTGCACTGCCCGCTCTATGCTGCCCTTGGTATCAAAGGAAAGCGAGGCTTCAACTTCAGTGGAGACCCTGCCAGGGATTATCTTGAGAAGCTCAACGCCGAATAGAACAAAAAGCGTGTCGATGAGGAGGGCGCGACGGTGTTCTGACGTTGTCCCACGGGTTGATTCAGCGATGGCGCGTTCGATCAAAGAGCGGTATTCAGTCTTCTGTGCTGCCTGGAAGACAAGGGTGGGGTTTGTCGTGGCATCAATAGGATTATAACTTTTAATGATGTCAAAATCGCTGGAGTCAGAGACAACAACTGTCATCTTTCGCAGCTGATCCAGTTGGTTCATTGGCATGGCTGTCTTCCCTAGAGTGTAGATTCAATGGATTCTTCGTTCGCGAATGCTTCACCAATTTTCAAAGGCTCTGTCCTTGATGCGATAGAAATCTTTTTCCCATCGACTTCGAGGTCAAGGGTAGATTTAAGACGTGTCAGGAGAAGGCGAAAAGGGATTTTTACTTCTATGGATCCAACAGTGACGGCAATAGCCGCGTTGGCAAGGATCTCTTCTGATGCTTTCAGCTGCTGGCAGAGACCTACAAACAGCTTCATCTGCCGCGCTATGGTGCTCGAGTCTATGCCGAACTGCTTGTTGCAGCCAGAACAGCGAGAGATCCAGGGGAGCTTTGCTGAAGGGCGATAGGGAATAGAGACGAGGGTGCCACAGTGGGTGCAATGAATTTGAATTGAAAAACCGTGTGCCACAAGAGTTCCTATGGGAAAAATTCCGTGCTTAGCACGAAGGATATGATGAAGAGAGGTTTGTTGGCAAAGAGGCAGTTGAAAATTTTCTCTCTTGCCGCCCTTAGTCTGCCATCCCTCGTGACATGTCAACAAACTCCTTTCGATACTCCGCTGACGTCTTGAAAATGCCGCTTGTAAAGAAGGTGGTGGTCGCTGACGCCTCATCTTTAGTGCCGCGAGCTATGACGCAGGAATGCTGTGCTTTGATCATGACGGCAACGTCAGGATGGCCAAGAAGCGTGGCGAGGCTATCGCCGATCTGTGCTGAGAGGCGCTCTTGCAGCTGGGGGCGTGCTGCAAAATAGCGGGCGATCCGTGAGATTTTTGATAACCCGATAATCTTGTCTTTTGGCAGGTAGCCGACATAGGCGGTACCGATCATCGGGACAAGATGGTGCTCGCAGAAGCTGACTATATTGACCCGTGTGATGACAAGGCGCCCGATGGTTGGAGCTACTTCGTGCCCTTGATCTTCAAAGAGCGTAACATTGGGAAACGCCTCGATATCAAGACCTGCAAAGATCTCATCGACGTACATGGCGGCAACCCGTTCAGGAGTTTGTGCAAGAGAGTCGTTTTTGAGGTCAAGGCCGAGCACTTCCATAATGCCTTTCATATGCCGAGCAATAGCAGCAATTTTCTCTTCTCGCGTGTGTGCGGAGAAGGCATCAGGAAGAATAGGGGTTGGAAATCGCGTGGTGGCGGCTTTTTTGATGAGAGCCTTTGATAGCGGTTTTGGCATATACGTCCTAAAAGAATTATCTTTTTTGTTGCGATGCGATCTCTGATGCCACGATGGCAAATGCATTGGCAACATTCAAGGAATTTTTACAGCCGGTGAGCGGAATGGTGACGACTGTGTCGCAGCGCTGTAGCACCGCAGCTCGTATGCCACGCTCTTCATTGCCCATCACCAGGGTACATGGAATTGGGTATATCCATTCGTTATATGGAGTAGCGTCTGACACCGTTTCAATGGCAATCCAAGGGCGTGGCAGGGTTTCCATGTCAATGCCGTGTGTCGTGACGACGTGGCTCCATGTTCCCATAGACGTCTTCTGAATCTGCTGGTGGTCTTGAGCCATCATGTCTTCTGAGAGATGGACAGGGCCTATGCGAAAGGCTTCTGCTGTTCTGAGGACACTTCCTACATTATGGCATGAGCGCAGGCCATCGAGGTATGTGTGAATACCCATCCACGCTCCTCCATCCGCTGCGTCTCCAACGACCATGGTGTTTAGGAAGTCATGTTCTGCAAGAGATCTTCCAGAACGACGCATGTGTTCGTGAAAGCGCTGTTCAATTGCTTCAGTGTCCAAGGTTATTTGCGAGATGCCCATCCAGGAGCAGAGCTTGTCATACTCTTCTTTGAGCTCTGTTCGTCCTCTGCAGCAATACAGCTCCTTGAGGAGCTCTGAGCATTTTTTATCTTGCTGCTCACTGGGCATCGCTTCGAATGTTGTTTTCGAAAACTGGAAGATGCGTCGCATTCTTTTATAGGGCCTCGTTGCCTTTGGCTTTGACAGCAAGGTACTCTTCCAGCGGGCCGTCGAATACGGTGATTCCCCTGTCGTCAAAGGAGATGATCTTTGTGGCAAAGCGATCAATGAGATCGCGGTCGTGACTTGCGACGATAGCCGTTCCCTTATACTCCTCAAGAGCCCACCCGAGGGCAGAGACTGCTTCGAGGTCGAGATGGTTATTAGGCTCGTCCATGATGATGCAGTTGTGTTCTGCGAGGATCATACCTCCGATGATGAGGCGTGCTGTCTCTCCTCCTGAGAGAGCGCAGACAGGCTTGAAGGCATCGTCTCCTGCAAAGAGCATCTTCCCAAGAATCGACCGTATCTCTTGGTCGTAGACACCTGCTTTTTTGCCCTTCAGCCAGTCGAAGAGTGTAATTGAGCTACTTTTGTCGATGAGCTCTTCATGGCTTTGGGGGAAGTAGGAGATAGCGACTTGGTGGCCTGGGTTCACAGTGCCTTTGTCTGGGGTGAGGACAGAAGCGAGCATCCTCAGAAGCGTTGTCTTGCCAAGGCCGTTATTGCCGATGATGCCGATCTTATCGCCGCGGAAGACTTCGAGTGAGAAGTTGCGGATGACTGGAGGGCCGTCAAAGGTCTTAAAAACGCCTTCTGCGTTGATCACCAGCTTTCCAGCCTGTTTTTCGGTGGGGATAAAGCGGATATAAGGGCGCTGGATATTCGATGTTTTTTGATCTTGAGGCTGGAGGCGGTCTATTTCCTTGATGCGAGACTGCACCTGGCTGGCACGTGTCCCGGAGCCAAATTTTGCAACAAACTCTCGCAGCTGAGCGATTTTCTTTTCTTTCGACTTTGCCTCATGTTCTGCTCGTGAGCGGACAGAGGACTTGGTGACCACCATGTCATCGTAGTTTCCAGGATAGATGATCACTGTCTCATAGTCGATGTCGGCGATATGCGTGGTGACGGCGTTGAGGAAGTGGCGGTCGTGGCTGACTACGATCAGCGTCCCTCTGTAGCTTTTCAAGAACCCTTCGAGCCAGCCAATGGACCCTAAGTCAAGGTGGTTTGTCGGCTCGTCGAGGAGAAGGGCTTCGGGATCGCCGAACAGCGATTGGCAGAGGAGCGCTCGAAACTGCATGTCCTGGGGGATCTCATGCATCAACCGTTGGCAGTCGCCCGGCGGCACTCCAATCCCATGAAGAAGAGCCTCGGCAGTGCTCTCTGCTGAATAGCCATCTTCTTCGGCGAAAATCGTCTCCAGTTCTCCGAGTTCGAACCCAACCTCATCGGTCATCTCCTGTTCATACAGAGCGTCGCGACGGCGCATAGCATTCCACAGACGAGTATTCCCCATGATGACCGTATTGATGACAGAAATCTGGCTGAACTCGCTGATATTTTGCTTGAGGAATCCTAGGCGTTTTGGCTTGGCGATCAGCCCTTTTGTAGGCTTTGTAATGCCGACGATGATTTTCAGGAGTGTTGACTTTCCTGAGCCATTTGGACCCGTCAACCCGTAGCGGTTGCCCGGGGAAAAGGCGATGGAGACATCTTCGAAGAGGGTGCGGCCCCCAACGATTTCAGTAATGGAATCCAGAGCGATCATGGGTAGTCAAAAGCCTTTTGTTGGTTTAAGAGAACAAATGATACCACAAAATGGGAGTTTCAATGAGGGTCAATTTCGTTGGACGACCTTTCGCTATCAATGCAGCGTCCTCCCGTTGCTCTATTCTGGCTGTTGTTGAATTGCATCATCGTTGATGATTCCTTGACGGATACTGAAGAAATAAATATGAGTAAGGCTGTGTGTTTCAGACCTTAAATTGGTGTCTTTTGATGTGTAATTCTGCGACTTTGATTTTACGTTATGCAAATTAGGACAGATAGTCAGCATCGTCATCTAGGAGAAATTAGTATGGAAATGTCCCAGCCCCCTGAAGATCTCCCTCTATCTCTCGGTTTTGGTCAGTATCTATATGTCGAAAAAGGGGATAACCTCGTCCGTGTTGACACCTCTAATCGAATTATGCGGATGGTCAAAACCCTGTTTATGGGTTATTCCTATGATATTAACGAGATCTGCAGCAGGGCAAAAGACGGCAAGTTAAAAATGAAAATTTTAGGATTGGTGGAAGATAAGGCAAAGACAGAGCCCAAAAAATTGGAGAGAGTTTCACAAAGAATAGAAAAAATTAGACAGGGGTTGCAGGCAACACCAGGTCGAGCGGAAACTGATGAAATAAAGTGCCCTTCAGCTGAAACCCCTGCTCCGAAGGTGGACACCACGCGGGAAAAGAAGGAGCCCCAAAACGTGGGGGTTGAACCTATTCAGGTAGACATGAAGACCTTAGAGCAAGCAGCGAAGAACTTATCGGAAAAAACAGGTAAAGAATGGGTTGTTAATCAATCTTGGGAAAGGGGGCCGGCCCTGGAATGTAGAATATCGGAAAAAGTAGAGTCTGAAGATGCCCGGCCCAGGGTCTCGAAGAAGTTGGACGCTGAGCCTCAATTGGTAGCCGACGCGATTGGGTTAGATACAACAAAAATTAAGTCTTTTCAATTGCGGACGATCAGAGCAGGTGTTGCGCGTTTGCTTTACATCGATGACTTTCTTGAAATACAGGCGTTGGCAGAAGGAACGAAATCAGAGCCGATAGACACGGATATCTTGGACGCAGCCGCTAAATATTTAAAGAAAAGCTCGGGATACGAATGGACGGTTGATGGGCAGGGGCTGAAGTGCGAGAACGCGATGCGTTCTTACGGCTTTCGTGAGAGCGGTTTGGTTCAGGCGCAGGAAGAAGTACGTAAAAATATGCGAGTGAAGGCTGGGATACTTTCGACCAAATTAAAACAGGTCGTATCAAGGGATGGACGCGGAAATAAAAGAGCTTCATTCTCAATTGATGACGGTTTCGTGATAAAAGAATTGGCGAAGAGAGGGAAGGGCTCGTAGCAGCTCATTGTTTCACCCACTGATCACACTTATCCCCCAAACATCTGCAGCGCCGTTATGAATAAGTGCGGCGGCGGCCGTTCGCAACGCCGTCCCAGTGGTGAGTACGTCATGGATCATCAAAATGTTCATATTGATGATGGCTTCTGGCTTGTTGATGTTTACAGTTTCTGTGCCCACATGAGGGGGTTGTTCTTCAAGTGAGAGGTATGGCAGTGGGAGGAGATGACGGTGTAGCCGAAGGCAGGAGAGGCAGGGTCTACTGAAAAGGTGGGCAACGCTATGAGCGATTTCTTTTCGTGTGAGCCATCGGTCATTGCCCCGAGAAAACCAGTCGCCAGGTGTGGGGATGATGAGGTCGGGCGCAGGCCACTGCAGCTCGCCCCACTGCATGACAATGAAGGGAGCGATGGCGGAGGGTGATGAGGAAAGAAGAGCGCGTGGGGTGGGAGCGTCATCAAAACAGGCTGCCTGGCTTTTTAGGGTAGAACGTTGACAGCGATGGCCTCCTTCATCGAGGTGGTGAAAGCATCGTCGGCATCGATGAAACGTCGACAGAAGCTGAAGGCTTTCAAAACAGGGCTGACAGAGGGTTGTAAACGGGTGTTCTATGATCGCTTTGCACGAGAGGCATACGGGAGGATACAGAAAATCCAGTGCATTCCGGATACAGGAGGCGGTAGTGTTCATGTCAAATTTTTTGTCTCTCGTCGAATAAAAAGGTATTGTATAGAGTGGACAATATAATGGAAATTTGAGAAATCTGAAATTGTCATCGAGACTGTCTATGGAAAGAAAAAAGGAGAAACAATGACTGATTCAATGAAAATCCCTCCCTCTCCCCAAGGAGATCTGTCTCCATCGGCAAGGGCGAAAGTCCCTCCTCGTGGGTCTTTTTTTTCTAGAGCGATTGCCAAGTTGCGCGGGAAGTCTTCAGAAGACGTTGAGTCATCGAAAATAGAAAATCTTGCGCTGAGGGTCGATGAGCTGTATTCCCTAGCAACAAATGAATTGATTTCGGAAAAAGATCGCCAAAAAGCCTTAGGTGAACTGTTTACATTGGCTGGGCATGTGCAGAGATTAGGAAAAGAGGGTGGGGTGCGGTTGCCCGTCATTCAGGGGGCCATAAAAAGTATCTTAAGTGCCCGATCGCGGGTGGCCAATCAACCTCCGGGATTACCCCCTTCGCTTCGACGGTACGCCGGCCTTCTTGCTGATCAGGTCAAGCTCGAGGGGAAGTCTCCAGATGATCAAATTGGTCAATTCGTGCGGCAGGCAAGGGATGTGCTGTCGTCTTTTGGGACGACGGAAGGGTGCATAATCCTTTCCGAGATGCTTGACCAACTCTGTCCTCATAATTCAGATCTCCTCAAGGCGTTGCAGTTTGCGGTATCTATGTTGTTAGACATGAACACACAATCAAACCCTCTTGCCACAGCCGAGAAGCTGCTAGGACATGTTCGCGAGCTCCGGGAAGCCCAGCCACAGCTGGCAGCGGCAGTCCTCAAAAGTCTTGGGGAAGCGGAGGGAATACGTTCGCTAGTGAAAAGTATGTCGGAGAGATTTGATAGCAAATCTCAACTAGTTGCTATACGCCTTGCCTTTGAATTCCCCGAGCTCATGGGAGAAGAGAAAGAGATAGATTTGAACGTTAAGGCTCGTTCTTTTCCTCGACTCACCACGGAACTTGTGGAGAGTTCCAGCGAAGCGGACATTCCTGCTGTGCTTGACAGATGTTTTGAGGACCTTGCAACAATGGCGACAGTCGCTCCAGAAGCTGTTGCGAAGATGACGGAAGCAAGGGGTGCTGATCCTTTGTCTTCAAAACTAGTATCTTTCTTAGAAAATGACATACAGAGCGCTGTGATAGCGCAGACACCAGAAGAAGCTAGGTTGCGGCTCAAAGGAATAGAAGAGCGACGAATAGCTATTGCTATTTTGTTTCCAGGGAAACCGACACTGCCTGGTTCAGAAAAACTTACAGCGATTCAGGAAGATCTTGCAAGGCTTGATAAAGCGCATGCTTTTGCTGAAGAAATTCGAAGCAAGGTCTCTTCTTCTTCTGATGCTGGCATCCCTGCCGTGCTCGACCAATGTGTAGAGGGCGTTGCAGAAATGCGAAAAGAGGATTCAGAAGTTTTTGAAGCGATGAAAGAGGCAAGAGGTACTGACACGTTGCCAGGGCCAATATATCGATGTTTGTCACAGGACAAAAAGGTTATTTGTGCCTCTTCGACACCTCAAGAAGCTCGAGAGGCGCTAGCAAAAGTTAAACTGCGACGAGCGGCGCTTGCAGCCATGTATCCAACGCAACAATTGCCGGGTACAAGTGAAATTGAGCAGATGGATCAAGTTATTAATAAAGCCGAGGCTGATCGTGAAAGATTAGTTGAAAGACTGCAAGGTTTTAGAGAGCGCATAAGAGAAGGTAAGGTCGATGGCGGTCTCGCTAGTGAAATAGATGATTTCATGCGAGAAGAGATTAAATCAGGGTTATTTCTACAAAAAGAGGCCGATTCTCTCCTCGATACTGTTTTGGAATACCTTGAATCAGAACGGGCACGCCACCCTTCAACAGTTTCACCGGATTTTCTTGCCAAAAATATTCGGGTGGTATTAACAGCAATTTCAATTGTAGAATTCATTCTGGGCAAGGAATCTCGAGAAAAAAAATTGAAGGAACATGAAGGACTTGCAGCGTGGATTGGGGCAGCTGACGATCGTCTGTGGTCTAGATGGGACAGAAGTGAGACGTATCGTGACATAGGACCGGCTCGAATCCTCGATGAGGAACGCGTAGAGCTCAGGGCAAGGTATAGCGTGAGCCTTAATGATGAAGAGCAAGCTCTGGTGGCTTTCTGGGTTGATAAGTTCGCTAGTCCCGAGCTTGTGCATCTTAGCCTCGAGCGGGGGGGGGTTCATCTTGTGAAGGTGCAGGGAAAGCCGGTAGTTCATGCAGCTGACAAAAAGTCTGAAGACGACGAACAGTCCTATAAACAAGCATTTGTGGATTGGTGTAAAGTCGCACAGACGTTGTATGACAGCTTTCCTGAGGAGCAACGGGGGCCAGAATTGGCGAGAGCCATTGCAAAATTGTTTGATGGCTCTACTATGGAATACATTGCCAGCTCTTTCGTCCCTCCATCCTTGACTGAGGTCAGAAATCGCCTTGCGGGACAAGATATGTGGGAGCGGACAGATCCCGTCGAGCACTGTCAATTTTCCATTCCAGAAGATGGAAAATCGTGTATTGCTGAATTTTCACATTTAGGAATATTAACCCCTCGATCTGACCCTGAGGGATCCCAGACACGTTCGAGTGTTTTCACGACAAAGGTTCAAGTTTTTCTTGACAATCCTGATGAGGTTCATTATTCGTTTCGATCATTAGGTCCACCTGAGCCAGAAGGTCCACCTGAGCCTGAGACAGGAAAATCTTGACATTCCAATGGTTTTTTGTCAGTTTGTGTCAAATGCCTTGAGGTGAAGAGGAATTGTACAGGAAGATCTAGGGGTGGAGTGATGAGACGACTCTTGCGACAGTGTATTGACATGCAGCTGAAGGCGACAGAGCCAGGGAAGAAGCTGTCTTCCCTTCGCCCTTTAGCTGAGGCTACAGATAGTTTTTTCTTTTCTAAAGTCGTCGAAACGTCAGGCCCTCCCTATATTCGCGATGCCATTGATATCAAACGCTGGATGATGGTGGTCTTCTTTGCCCTTGTCCCCTGCATCCTCATGGCTGTTTGGAATACCGGCCTTCAGAGATTTGTCTATACCAGTGGCGATCTGTCCTTGATGAAAGAGTACTATGCCGCCTCACACTCTCTTTCAGGCTATTTCTCTTTTGCACTGCAGGATGGCAGGTGGCTGGAAATCCTCAAGAATGGTGCGCTCGCCTTTTTTCCAGTCATGATTATCTCATATGTTGTTGGGGGGCTCTGTGAAGTAGTCTTTGCCTGCGTGCGGGGCAAGACCATCGACGAAGGGTTTTTGGTGACAGGGATGCTGTTTGCCCTCATCCTTCCTCCGACTATTCCTTATTGGATGGTGGCCTTTGGCGTCGCAGGAGGTGTCATCTTCGCCAAGGAGCTTTTTGGGGGAACGGGGATGAATATCATCAACCCTGCCCTCTGTTGTCGCGTACTGCTGTTCTTCACCTTTCCAGCACAGATGTCAGGGGATATTTGGATAGGGACTAATCCAACAGCAGTTCGACAAAGCCTTGTCAAGATCAACGAGGGGATTTCCCAGGTAGATGGATATACGCAGGCGACGCCTCTGTCGAAATACAATGTCAGTCATGATGTCTTCCGCATCCATGTAGATGCCATCGGTGCCCACTGGAAAGAGGTAGGGCCTTCTGTTGGCTCTTGGGCTGTCATCG
>CAINFV010000052.1 GCA_903848235.1 Chlamydiia bacterium
CTCAACGACAGTTATGTTTCGAATTTCTTCTAGCTGTTTTTTGATGTGGTCTTTTCGCTGTTTTACGTAATTCTGTACGGTCCTGTCATCTATTGCATCCACATAAAGCAATGCATCCTCCTCTGCCCATCTACAGATGAGCTGTTCCTGAGTCAAACCTTCTTTAAATCCCAGGTAACGGCGTATAGCCAATGTGCGAATGTATGGGGAGCCCAAAAGGCAAACCAAATCTCTTGCACTAGCAAAGTTGTGAGAATCTGGATGACATTTCTCTGGAGGAATAAATGATCCTCCTCCAAATGTAAAAATACGCAATTGCTGTTGTTCCTCGGGGTTCAACAGTTCGAGAGCGTGTTCAGCAATGATGGCGCCCATGCTATGAACGAATAGTACGATGGGCACGATCGAATTGTTTTCTTTCGACCAAAAAAAGCCCGAAAAATAGACGCTCTTCTCATGTTTTTCTTCTCCCTTCTAGAATAAATCATCTTCTCATATATCGGCAGATTCTTTCGTGCATCCACCTTTCGTTGGTAGAAGGAAACGATGCATTGCAGCCACGGCCACGACAATTGTACCAAGCCTTTTCTTCAAGCTTAACTTCTTCAGATTCAAGAAAATAAGTTCCCTTCTTGTTTACATGTATGGCTTTTGTCGTCACTACACCATTTTGTGTTTGAGCCCTAATCCTGATTTCCCGAAAATTTTTAGCTAGGCTGGGCCAGGAAGCGCAATGTTCAAGGCCTTGAGGATTTCTCGTTGAGGCTTGGTCACCTCGGTGAGGATATGGCCGTACTTTCCCGAGCACTTCACTTTGGTCAGAGTCTCCATTTCCTGTAGAAGTTCACGGACTGTGTATCTCTCGATAAGATTCGACTTTCTCATTTCATTGCGCAGAGCGCTCATATAGATAAGGGCTACAAACTGAACAAAGAGCCTGCCATCAACAGTCGCCGAACTGTGCATTCGAAGGCGCTTCATGTCTAGCTGGTTCTTTAGATCATTGAAGCTCTTTTCCACCACATCCTTGTCTCGATATATCTGTAGAGCTTCCGCTGGGTCTTTGATGCTGTTGGTTAGTAATGCCTGGAACCCTGAGTAGCGGTTGATGTATTGACTAACAGCCTCAGTATTGTATGAGACCTTTATCCCCTTTTTTGGAGTGGTTTTCGTTATAAAAAATTCATTATATTCTTCCTGATGCTCAGCAATCAGTTTCCCAGATTCCAGCTCTTCCTTATACCTCATCAACTTCTCATTGAATCTGTCAACGGCGTCCGCTCGCGCATGGGCATTATAGTAAAGGTGCAGATAGCAACGACGATTGCCTTTTCCCCAAGAATATAGACGAGAGTTGATGTAAAGGACTTCATTGTCAACCCTTCGATATCCCTCAGGGCTGTGGATAACCTCATGGATATCATCTATTGCATGCTGAACCCATTTGTTATTTAGAGGAACCGACAAGAGAAATTTGTCTCTTGAGGCAAACAACTCATCAACATTCTTCTTACTGTAAAATCCCTTGTCCATCACATAGTGAAGGGCCTTTATCTCTAGGGCCTTAAAGGTCTTCAGAAGGTTATGCAGCGTTGTGACGTCGGTGATGTTTCTGGGCATGTGTTGAAAATACACTGGTAGGCGCCCCTTCTGGCCGAAAAGCATGGCTAGATTTAGTTGCGGCAACTTGTCTCCATCGCGGTTGTGGCCATATTTGATGTATTCGTTGAGTTCTGAGTATGAGGAGACAGAAGTAATGTCGTAGCAGAGGTAATCATCCTCTAGGATCTTGTTCATCCACTTGGTGAAAAAGATTTGCTTCCCATCAATGCTGATAGAGCTGAGGACTTTGCTGATTCGTTGGCTGGTTAATGATTCTCCAATGGGATGCGCATGGCTCTTGCACCACGTTCCGCAATAACTCAGAGGCCCTCCTTCAGAGGCGAGATAATGAGCCATTGCAAGTATCTGTCGGTGTTCTTGTGGGAATGAAGACTTTAACAAATTTCCTAGGCCCAGTCGGTCTGTAATGGTATCGAGAATAATCGAAGGTCCGACGATCTCGGCAGACGCGGTGACCGTCGGATCCCTAACGGCTGACTGTTCGGGAACTAGACGCTTCGAAGGAAGAAATTTTCCAGTGATTGGATCAAGCTTTCCGACACACACCTGTTTGTTGCGCGATTGCTTTTTTTCTTTGTCCCAGAACGAAGCTGATTCGTAAACGTAGGTGACACCAGTTTTTTTGTTCACATGATTGACGCGGAACGACATGGCTTAACTCCTCTTACATAGCTACAATTATAGCCTGTTTTGAAAGAAAATCAAGCATTAAAACGCGCATAACGCATTCTTGTTCAGTGTATTAGCAGAAGCCTAGCTACAAAATTTGCGGGAAATCAGGATCTGAACTTTTTGAGCTCAGGCTGCACCCAGGATCTGGTCGATCTTGTACAACAAGCTGGTGTTGACGTTACAAAACCCGAGTATAACGAGCAGGCCATGGAACAGTTCCGTCTCCTTATGGATGCCTACGAAGACCTCTCATCGAACAGCTCATTTCAAAAGGATGTCATTGATACGGCAGCTTAATGCTGAAGCCGTCGAAAAAGGGCCCCCTGGTTTTGTCGACGGAGTGTTTACCCGAAATCACTCTTAGCCCTGACAGCCATACGGAAACCCTGACGAATTGTGCGGACTCGATTGTCATGAAGCACAAAGCACTCATGGGGCGCTCCCTGCACTTCACTGTGCCGAATTTTAAAAGCCTAGATTGACCGGCAATCGAAACGACATGATTTGTTAAAATGATCTCGCTTAAAGTGCCTTCTTCCATGTCTCCGATGATGACGACCAAAACCAGGAAGATGAGTCCCCTTTTCCGAGCAAACAGTAGTAGTTCTCATGCTCTCACTTCCGACATCACCATAGGCCATGACGACATCGTATTCTGATTTTATAACCCCAGCACTCAGAGAGTTTACAAAGCAAATTGACAGGATTGTGACGACGCAAAATTTAACACTTCTCATTTTTTCCACTCCCTTATAAAAATAGAAATAAAAAATACCCCTGCTCCAAGGTTTTCTACAATACATTATTGTGCAATCATGTTCCTGAGCCTTTGACACAGATATCCTAAGCTCGTTACTCTATTTAGAATCAAAGCATTAGCGCGGTACTTGCCCTATGACCAATAGATCATTCGAACCCCCTTCATGGCGTTTTCATCGATGGCTGTGGGGGATTGCCATCGCAACGGTCTGCATCATGACCTTCGCCAAAACGATCAAAATTGAAAAGTCGAAGATTAGCCACTTTATCAAGGCAAAAGAATCACGCAGAGGCGCTCTCCGCTTAGCCAAAGAGAGGAAACAAAACGTCGACTTCACTCAAGACCGCTCGGGCGTCAGTCGTCACCTGTGGATCCAGGATCCAGGACTCCCTCGCCGTCAATTTTTCCTCGAGGCTGTATCGGCTACATTAACTACTTCCCTTACCTCGAAGGAGATCTCCTTGATAGAATCGTTCGTCAAGCCCAAGGGGTGGTTTCAAGAAGAACTATTTTGGGAAATATCATCAACTGGCGAGAGGGTAATCAAGAAAGGAGATAAATGGGTGCATAAAACTCCTCCCTGTCGCTCCATCGCAGAGAAGTTCATCCAAAATATCGTTCCAATGCAGCTAGTGTGGTTTTTCGAGGCTGCCACAGCAGACTGGAATCAAAATACTAATAAGCTGGTTGCCAACACAGCTTTATTCACTCTACTGAAGATGCCAGGCCATGAAGCTCCAATAAATAATCACGATGGAAAAATTATCACACAAGGCACATCCCGCGCCATGATCTTTGAGATTGGTAAGCCAGGCCAACAGGTCAGGTGCCAGGGAACAAAGCTCCAAATTAATCAAGAAACAACAAACGCTTGTAAAGCTCCTTGATCTTTCCCGTGTACATCTAAAGAAAGAAAAAATTTCTAGACTATGCTCTTAAAGTTTTAGCCTTGTGATTACTCCCCTGCCTAAAGGCAGAGGCTTCTAGGGCACACGCCCAGGCCATCTAATCCGAGGGCCAAAATGTTTTCAGCGGCATTGAGATCTCGA
>CAINFV010000053.1 GCA_903848235.1 Chlamydiia bacterium
GAACACCGGTCGTGGCGGTTCTTGTGCTTCAAGGAGGTCGAATGCATACGAATCCATCCGATCGCGAAAATTTTGAAAGATCTGATTTAAACGAGACGGCTCTGTCATGCCAATATAGGTCAGATCTGCAATTTTTCTTGAGGTCAAAGCCGTAGCCTTTCCTCCATATTCTAAGGCCATGCCTACCATGGGAAGTAGCGATACTGCCGCCTTCCAGATTCTCGATAGCGCCCCTCTTCCGGCAGAACTCAGCACTCGCTCTGCCGCTCTCTCTCCTCTTTCTAGAGAGACTGTAGGGCCGCCTATATAAGGGATATACGAAACAGCATGATCGGCTGCATCTCCGACACCCACTCGAACACCCATAGCCTTATGAAAATACTCTTCAGTATACGTCGAGCCTGCTAGACCAACTCTACGGGCCACATCCGTTTGAAGAATTTTTCCCATTATCTCCGTCAACCGGCCTGCCACTGACAAGGCATGTCCGCCGATCCATCCTATGGCGCTTAAACTCGCGACAACAGGACGAAACGTCAGTTGATTCGCAGCACTCCCTGCTAATGAGAGCACCTTCGCTCCCAATCCTACTGGGACAGCAACGTAATAGATCCCGTGTGCCATGACAGGCTCTACCTTTCTGCCAACAAAAGACCCTGAACTAGGAGGAAGAGACAGCCCCATCTGTGGAACGCCAGACTCACCTTCAATTTTTAAAACCATGAGTTTCCCTCCGATGTGAAACACCACTCTACTGCAATTATTTTTTTTCACCTACCAGCCAGTTGTTTTTTTCCTTCGAAATGAGTGCAACATGGCAATGTAGCGATTGAGAAAAATTCCATGAAGCGGGTACGATGGTGCTGCGTTCCGGGCGCATAGCTCAGCGGCAGAGCACCTGTCTTACACACAGGTGGTCACAGGTTCGAATCCTGTTGCGCCCATGCGCCGTATTGACGAGAGATGAATGTCTCTTTCATTGATGGGCGCGAACGTTTTGCGGGGGTAGTTCAACTGGTTAGAACGCCAGCTTGTCACGTTGGAGGTTGCGGGTTCGATCCCCGTCTCCCGCGATCTTATGAGAAGACTCATAGAGAGCAGTCTCTATGAGTCTTTTTTTTCTTATGCCACTCATGCAGAGAAGCTATGCAAAATACTCAAATTCATGATCATCTCAACAGATTTTTCGCCCACTTCACAAATACTCTTTGGATCATGCTGGGATGTGCCATAGCGGCTTTTGCCATCAAGATATTCTTCATCCCTAATAACCTCATTGACGGTGGGACGGTAGGCCTCGCTATGATCCTTGGGCGTATTGTCGGGATCGAATGGCTGCCTGTATTCATCGTTCTCTTTACACTTCCCTTTGTGGTCTTTGCGTCAAAGGTAATCGGCCGCCTCTTTGTCTTAAACACCATGATTGCCATCGCCTCCTTTGCCATCTCCTTAGCCCTCATCCCCCATCTCTTCCACACCCCATTTCATGGTGAAGCCCTTGAAGTAGTAGTCATTGGCGGAGGGATTTTAGGAGTTGGAATAGGAATCATTATTCGGGGCGGGGGCTGCCTTGACGGCACAGAAATCTTAGGACTCATTGCAAACCGCCGCCTTGGATTTACCGTCGGGCAGATTGTCTTCTTCTGCAATATCATCGTCTTTAGCATGGCAGGATTGGTTTTTAAAGAATGGCATCCGCCGTTGATGTCGATGATTACCTTTATCGTTGTTGCCAGAGTGTTAGATTTTGTCCTCGTCGGCCTTGACGAGACAAAATCCGTCCTTGTCATCTCCTCGAAGTATCATGAGGTTGAAAAGGCCGTCATGCACGAGCTTGGCATCGGCCTTACCGTCATGTACGGAAGAGGAGGCTTTTCTGGAGAATCAAGAGAAATTCTGTATATTATCATCGAGCGTCTTCGCTTAGCCGAACTCAAAGAGTTAATTTACTCCATAGACCCTATGGCTTTTATAGCCATCGAGTCTCTGCACGAAGTGTCCTCTGGACGAAACCGCGGGAAGCCTTTCCGTAGGCAACAAACCGTCAAAAAACACCTTCCCTCCCTGCCCAAATAGTGAATCCTCGTGGTTAGCCGGATATACGTGTAAA
The DNA here is from genome assembly GCA_903848235.1 of Chlamydiia bacterium. Taxonomy (GTDB): domain Bacteria; phylum Chlamydiota; class Chlamydiia; order Chlamydiales; family FEN-1388; genus CAINFV01. The sequence goes on from CAINFV010000053.1 coordinate 2,111, forward strand.
AAAATCTTCCCGCAAACTATCTAATAATTTTACGCGCTTTTTCACATTGATCTATAGCTTTCGAAGCATTACAATACCTGAATTATATAAAAGCGTTATTCGCTCCTTAATGGTAAGCGATATATAAACAATAATCTCGTGTTGGAATATAAATATGAACGTACGATTAGCAGTCTTTCTTGCCTCAGCTATATGCCTCCTCGCCGGATGCGCAAAAAGCCCCTTTGCCCAAATAGCAAATAAAGACGTCAGCAACTACAGCACAACCTACATTTTGCCAATCAACGTTACGGCCAATCCACGGATAGAGCTCGTCGTAGAGCCACCAAAAGACATGTCAACACAGCAACAATCTATTCAGTCCTTTCTTCGATCAAAAGAAAGCGCTGTCGCATACACGACTAAAATCGATCGAAACAAAGTTTTTTCCAAATATTTAGCGATCATGAAGTTTATCGGGAAAGGATTCACCTCTAAGCAATTGTTGGCCATGGCGATCGACGAATCCACGAATTCCTCACCACGCGTAGAAGTGATACGATACGAAATCACTACTGAAAAGACCTACGAACACTCAATGGCACTCATTCAATATACTATACCCAGCGGGACCCCTTCGCTATTGTACATCGAAATGTATAGTGGACCTTATGATGCCTGCGGTGTTGTACAATCAGAATTATTAGATGGATGGCTTACCGGAAGCGATCGAGAACAGAGAGCAGCTGCGACCGTACAATCCACTTCCTCCTACGTACATCTCTTAAACAACGGCACAAACACATTATAATACGTAATTAAACAACAATCACCACGCAGGATTTTCTTATGAGAAACCTTCCGTTGAAATCGTTTAAAAAGATTTTCCGGTTAACAGTATTCTTTGCTCTCATAGCTGCCAGCTCGCTGTTTGGAGAAACACAAAGCCATACCCTCTCACCAGCGGACACTGAAATCGTGAAACACGACGCGACAAGCTACACGTTGTCGATTGATCCTAGCAGCCCAGGGCTACAGTTAAAAGTCACTCCTCCTCCTGGAACATACACCCTTGGCTCTTACTACAAACAGTTTCAAGCAAAAACATCCCCTATCCTCGAATATATCCCTACAGGAGAAACCTTCGATAACTGGTCATCAATTTTCACCATTGACCAATCGAGTTTACGTACGGCCCAGTCAAGCCCGAATTTGTCAGCCCAACACATCACGGGCCTAATCTCCTGGATCTCAACTCAGGCCCGAAAAGTGTCTCTCATTCACCATGAAACTGTAGTCAAAAAAGATTTTTCCATATCTAAAGCTGCGATCCAATATCAACTACACGATGGAAAATGCGAACTCTTGTACGCAGAATATTACTGCAAAGGCAAAACGGTGTGCGGAATCCAGTATACCGAAAAATTGATCCAATGGATCAATTCCTCCGAAGCCCAAAAAGAAACTGATAAAATCTCGAAGAAAGTCGAAGGGCTGTTGAGCGTGGTTGGCTAAACTCACGAGCCACAGACCGGAAAAAATACACCCAAATCGTAAAACATTTCTTCTTTTTGTGACGTCTCGTGACATGACGTCACTGCTCTCTCCATCGCTTGATAGCTGATGGCAGCCCAAAGCGATCGAGAATGCGGGACACGATACTGTCTTCGACATCTTCGATCGTCTTCGGCCGTTGATACCATGCAGGCTGTGGAGGCATGATCACAACCCCTAGCCGCGACAGCTTGAGCATGTGCTCCAGATGAATGGAAGACAGGGGCATCTCTCGTGGGACAAGAAGCAGCTTTCGGCCCTCCTTGATGGTCACATCAGCGGCACGACGTAATAAGTTATCAGCAAGGCCTATGCTCACAGCCGCCAATGTAGACATGCTGCATGGCACAATTATCATCCCACACGTCCGATACGTGCCGCTTGCTACTTGTGAAGCAATGTCGTGAATCGAAAGACAGCGAATTTTGGAATGAAGGCTCTCTGGAAACCTCCGCAGGAGCATCTCATCTGTATCATAGGAGGCGTCGAGCTCTTCAAACGCCGTCCTTCTGGCAGCATCTGTCATGATAAGGTCGACATGAAGACCGGCATTACAACAAAGCTCAACAGTTCGAAATCCTAGAATGACTCCCGAGGCACCACTGATGCCTATGACAATGCTTTCCATGCCTTATCTATAGCTAAAATGATCAACGATGACAAAGAAAAGCCCACAAGAAGTATAGGAAACGCCTTTGCCAATTTTTCCGATGGATTTTCCCATACAGAATGCCACAACGTCAACAAGCTGATCATGCACACTCCCCAGGGAATATAGCACAATGGTGTCACGCCAGCATTGATAAGGGCAAAGCTAATAGCGACAAAGGCAATCACATGAAGCATTGATGCTGTTTCTAATGCCTTGCCAGTCCCAAATCGCGAAGGAATGCTGTACAGCCCGAACCGACGGTCAAACAGTTCGTCTTGCATAGCATAGAGAATGTCAGTGCCAGAGACGGCAGCAAAGGCCGCCACACTGAACAAGGCAGCAGAGAGCGTGACATTCCCACACTGCCATAATGCCCCTGCAATGGGAAGGCACGCATGGATGAAACCAAGAACAAAATGACAGCTAGAAGTAAAGCGCTTTGTAAACGAGTAGAAAAGAACAGCAATAGCCACCGCTATTCCTATCCATCGAATACTAGGCGAAAAGAAAAAACAGGTGAAAAGAAAGAGAGCGAGCGTGAGAAGGGCGTAAGCCGCCAGCTCCTGAGGAGAAATCCTTCCACTGGGAAGTGCCCGCCGTGCGGTACGAGGATTGCGAGAATCTATCTGCCAGTCTATTAATCGATTCCAACACATACCAGAAAAACGAGCTGACGTCACACCCACAACAAGCGCAAGAAATGACCAATCAGAGAACAAACGCACAGGACCGCTGCAGCAAAAAACACCCGCCAATAGCCAGGCGAGGCCTGATATTGTCTGCCACGGCAGCACTGTCTCTTTGAACAGCAAAACATGTCGCTGTATTGACGCTGCAACTGTCAACGGACGATCTTCGCGATGCCTCATTTCCAGTCCTCCTTTTCCGTGAGGCTACACATTATCTCTTTTCTTTTTGAGTGAAAAATTGCAAAAAGGATAAAAATGGGCAATATCAATGTGAGGAGATCCCCTTTATGAGTGAATTTCTCTATCCCGGTGACTCTGGGCTTATGCAGCAGAATTCATGGCGTCTTTTTCGAATTATGGCAGAGTTTGTCAATGGCTTTGAGACATTTACCGGGGCGGGCCCCTTTATCTCTGTTTTTGGTTCCGCCAGGATGAAGAAAACTCATCGATATTACAAACTCGCCTACGAGGTGTCGACAAAGATTGCTCAGAAGGGGTTCTCAGTAATCACAGGCTCCGGCCCTGGGTTAATGGAAGCTGTTAATAAAGCGGCACAGGAGGCTGGCAAAGCGTCAGCAGGTCTTGTCCCCGATCTGCCCTATGAGCCCACGCCCAATAAATACATCGATCCTCAGTTCTGCCCACGGTTTCGTTATTTCTTTGTCCGCAAAGTGATGTTTGTCCGATACGCACAAGGGTTTATCTTCTTGCCTGGTGGATACGGCACAATGGATGAACTATTTGAGATTTTAACGCTCGTACAAACGAAAAGAACACTTCCAGTCCCTATCTATCTCATGGGAACCGATTACTGGAAAGGGCTTGTCGACTGGATACGGACAACGATGATCAATGAACATACTCTCTGTAAAAAAGAATCCCATCTATTCACCCTCACCGACGACCCTGACGAAGTGGCAAATGGATTACTGGATGGATACCACTCGCGCATGACAATACAGCAGGAGGTCATAGAGACTATTTGACAGAACCAAGGCTTGCTCGTTGCAGCTGAACACAGCCAATGACAGCAGCAGCGGCCTCTCTGACATCGTCTTCTGTAGTGCTTTTCCCAAGCGAAAACCGCACTGAAGCAGCAGCTCTTTGTGCTGAATAGCCCATCTCTAGCAGCACTCGCGAGGCTTCAACAGAGCCGGAAGCACAAGCGGCACCGTGGCTTGCTGCTACACCTGCTAAATCCAGCTGGATGAGAAGCCCCTCGCCATCGACATCTTCAAAAGCAAGGTTTGACGTATTTGACACACGAGGCCCTTCGCCATTCACAGATACACCAGACAGTCCGTCGAACACCAACTTTTCGAAAAGATCTCGGAGCGTCTCCATTTTCGCTGATGCTTCGGCCATCTCCCCGAGAACTAGCTCTAAAGCCACAGCGCAGGCATAGATGGCGGGGACATTCTCGCTCCCCCCCCTATGTCCAGACTCTTGTCCGCCGCCTTCAATAAGAGGACGGAAAGAAACTCCATGATTCAAAATGGCAAAACCGACGCCGCAGGGCGCATAGATTTTATAAGAGCTAAAACAGGCGGCAGCCACACCTTCATGCATAATGAAAGGATCTTTGCCAAGCGCAGCCACGCCATCGACAAGAAGTGGAATTTCATACTTCGCAGCAACGGCAGCACAACCTTTGATATCTGTGATAACACCTGTCTCATTATTCACAGACATCAGAGCAATCCCCGTTGTCTTCTCAGTGATGGCCTTCTCTAGCGCTTCAGGATGCACAGCACCATATGGCCCCACTTTCAGAAAATCCGCTGTCTTCCCCTCATGTTGAAGAGATCTGCAGCACTGCCATACAGCGACATGTTCTGCCACACTGGTGATAACATGAGCTCCTTTGGCAGGCGCTAGAAGCCCATGAACCAGAGTTGTAAGAGCTTCTGTTGCTGTTGAAAAGAAGACAACTTGCTGAGGAAGAACAGAAAATTGACGAGCAATCCTGGAGCGGGCTTCTGCAAGAAGAGCCTTTGCTGCCTGCCCTTCTTTGTGGATACTCGACGCGTTGCCCCACACCTCCCGCCTCACATGAACGTATTCTGAAAAGACTCTAGGATCTATGGGCGTTGCGGCGTTGTAATCAAGAAAGATTCTATGTGTTTGCATGTACGACCTCGATGAGGATAACGGTGATGTTGTCACCCCCTCCCTTATGTTTTGCAAAAGCCACAAGCATGCGAACCCTCTCGCCGATCGTCATGGGGCGGTTGAGGATAGATTCTATTTCATCATGGGTGACCATGTCAGTTAAGCCATCGGTGCACAAAAGAAAAACGTCATGAGCCGCTATCGGCAGCAGGCGAATAGTAGACTCTACGATTGGCATGGTTCCAATAGCTCTTGTAAGAACCCCTTTTGCCATGCGGTCTTCAGGCTGAGGGGTAAATGCCATGCCACGGGTCCAGCAGTGATCTTTCGTCAGTTGCTCTAAAACACTGTCGCGTAGGAGATAAATACGAGAGTCGCCAACATGTGAGACAGCGGCCTTTTCACCGTGGAAGGTAAGAGCACAGAATGTCGTTCCCATCCCTTTGAGAAGCTCATGGGTCGTTGACAGCTGAAAGACATGCTCATTTATTTTCTGAAAGCAAAGCGCAAGTCGCGCTTCAATCTCTGCGTCTGCCACAGGATCGTGGTTTTTATCAGGAAATTGCTCCACAAAGGCTGAGAAAAATTGTTCTACTGCCTCTCGTGCTGCCACCTCTCCTGCCTGATGACCTCCTAAGCCATCTGCTATGAGGAATATTTTGCCATCAGGACCAGCAATCCATGAATCTTCGTTATTCGTACGTACAAGACCGACGTCTGAAGCTCCATGAGAATGTACCTTAAATGGCATGGCAGACATCACTCCTTACGAATACCTAAGAAAACCCAAAAAACAAACATAACGACGTCGCATTAAAAGCCGCATGCATACCGATAGAGGCACTAATAGAATCTTCTTTCGCTCGTATCTTTGAAGCCAAAATCGAGAACACAAAAAGGCCTGCCATGATCTCAAAATTGCTACTCTTCTGCAATGGAGAATAATGGAAAAGAGCAAACGCCGCTGCCGTAAAAAATATCGCCAGCGTTGGATGCGCCAGGCCATTGAGAAATCCTTGGAGGAAGCCTCTGAAGAGCATCTCTTCGACGTAAGGGACAACTGTGACGATAGTCAGAATCAGCAGCCAGAACAAGAGGCTCATTCCTCGGAGATGAGACAGAACTGCGAGCGCCACCTGCGGAGCACGAGTTTCAGGGCTGAAAACGTTGAAAAAAAGACCAATGACCCACGTGGCTAGCAAAATGACAGGGACGAATAAAAATCCCAGTACAGCCCCTTTTGCCCATTTTTTCCACCCTAAACTCTTTCCGGCAACAATAGAGTAAAGGTCAGCAGGAAGTAGGTTTGTAATGAAAGAAACAGCAATCGCTCCCACGATAACCCCTAAAAGCTGCTCAATGGCAAGCCATTCTACCGTTGTCAGAGGTGCTAGAGAGACTATGGATGGGATTTTCTGAACAGCGATGACAAGAGATCGAGCGACGGCAAAAGAAGCCAGGTAAGCGGCAAAGACAACGATTAGAAAAAATACCATGAGGAAAAACTGTCGTGCGGAAAAAGGAAATGCCTCGGACCGTTCTGGCATTGACAGCCACCCACCCTTAAAGGCGAGAAAAAACGCTGCGATCGTCCAGATAACAGCACCACCCCACCACCAGAGTGCGGGGATCTCTGAAGTAACCATGAACATTGCTTGCCCCCATTTTGAAAGTCCTTACCATTCAAGGACTTGCCCAGAGACATCACCGTCAGCGGCATATACCGGTTCCAATTCTTCGACACAAATAGGCATAAAAAAAGCCGGAGAGTAAACGCGGCCTGCCCGATACCATTAAGGCTGCTACCTTCCGGTCCTGACCTGGTTCAAGCCGTTGCACTCCGCGAGCTCCCCGGCACACTGTCAGAATCGTACGAAAAATGATATTTTATCCGCTACTATGATCGTAGAGCTCTGGATAAAGAGCTCCAGATAGTCACCTAGCAAATTGAATTCTGGCGAACAGGGCGCAAAGTGCGTTTTCAATCAGACCCGTTTTTTTTCTGTGCCCAGTTTCAATTTTTCGGTTGCCAAACGCGCCTGCACTATCAGCTGCTCAAACTGAGGTTTCTTTTCACCATCAGATACCCATTGAGAATCCCGGAGAGTACTTAGAGCCTTGCTAAGATTTTCTCTGTCCGTCATTGGAATATCCTCGGCTGAATACCCCGACAAATCATTGATAAGCTTTTGTATTTCAAGGGTTAACTCTTTGGGTGTTAACAGCTTCTCACCGTCTTGTAGTATTGGCCTTGGGTCTTCCTCATTTATCGTCCTCAATGAAAACATTCCCGTTGTCTCGTTGAATACACTAAGAACACTTGACCCATCTTTGGAGACAGTGCCACAGGTAGGAATACTTTGCGCGAAAGCAAGAAGTGTGGCGATTTTACTCCTAAGAATAGATATCCCCTCTTTTTTTCCACTCTCCACGATCTTTGCGAGGTCATCGACCGCCGCCTTTACTTCCGAAGCCACTTCCTTTACTTCCAAAGCCTCTCTTTGAGCTGGGGGAGAAACCCGTGAAATCTTCCTTTTCCCTAAATGTGCAACAGCAGTTCCCACACTCTTTCCAGCCCGTATCAACTGCCGTATCGCATAATGTGCCAGTTCTTTAGCATTTTCTCGGAATCGCCCAAGTCTCGTTGTCACATCGACGAGCGACTCAGAGAGAGCCATGCGATCTGAACTCACAGGCGTTATTGTGGGGGGGCTGGAGCTTGAAGCAACCACCCCGACCCCTTCTGCAGCATCTGTAGCCCGTTCCGCCACACCCCCTTCTTTCTTTTCAGGTTTCGGGGAAAAAACATCAAGCTCGACCCCACGTTCAATAGGAGGAATTCCTTGTGAGAGCATATGCACTCCATATAGATTGCTAAAAACAAATCCATACTACGAAAGAAGAGAAAAGGAAACAAAAAAAATTGTTTGGGGAAAAATGCTAAAGTCCAGCTACAACAGCCGCTCTTCCTCAACAAGAGTATCTCGGCAGGTTGAGAAAAAACGACGAAGCGCCGGTTCTGCCTGTATTCCCTTGCTCTCTGCTTCCGCGATCAGCTGGGCGATACGACGGCCCATCTCCTCTTCCTCGGTGGGCCTTTCTTTCTGAAGCAGACCCTCGGCCACATGGCGCAACGACGGGACTTTTTTGACCTTTGTCATCAGCTTTTGCATCATGGCAAGCGCTGGCAACGATTTTGGAATTCCATCAAATCGACTCGTGCGAGCCGCATGCTCTGCTTCGGTTGCCTTGATCTCATCCCATCGCTTTTCAACGGCCTTGGTACTGATCAACTTGTCCTCTTCAGAAAAGATATGAGGATGACGACGAATCAGCTTGGCAGCCGCCTTTTGGAAGGGCCTCTCCCACGGAAACCGCGCCTCTTTTTCAGACACTTTTGCCAAAAAAAGGGCGCCGATGATCAGATCTCCAAGCTCATCAGCAAGTTTTTCTGGATCTGCATCTTGCAACGTGTCTATCACCTCGCAGACCTCTTCTAAAACCATGTGAGATAATGAAAGAACCGTCTGCTCTTTATCCCAGGGGCAGCCATCAGGACCTAGCAAGCGATCAATAACTGCGACAAGCTTTCGAAAATCATCTTCAGTTGTAGTCATAGATGTCTCTTTGGTTTTTCAGGAGAAAAAGTCCTGAATGGTATCAATTTTATACTGGAGAGGCTTTTGCAAAACTGGCGATCGCGATATGCGAAGTGCCGGCGAAGGGCATAGCTTTCATCTCGACGAAACCCATAGTGGTAACTATAGGTGAGGAGAGATCGAAGCTATGCACGAGCCGCCGCGAGCAGAGCGCGGTCGCCAGTTTTGCAAAAGCCTCTGGACTTTAGCATTTTTTTAGATTGGCTTAAAACAGGCATTCCCTACAAAAAAGCAAGAAGTATGAGAGACAACGAATGCGAAATCGGTCTCAAAAAATGCTAATGTCCAGTCTAAATAGAAGCTACGGTTTTTTCGCCCTACATTGTGTTATTTATCAGTATAGGGTATTATACTCTCCTATCCGTTTGTGATGTGTGTAGGGGGACATTTGGATTACGAAGAATCTCAGGACCTAGCTGCTGAGCTCGAAAGCTCTGTTCTAGAAACGTTAGGGCAAGGAAAAAAAGGAAATCGCAATAAAGAATTTCCTCCATATTTATACATCTTCCCAGTCGTCCGCCGCCCGTTTTTCCCTGGAATGGCAGCGCCTGTGGTCATCGAGCCAGGCCCCTACTACGAAGCCCTGAAGGCGATTTCCAAATCCGACCACAAGTTCATCGGCATTGTCCTCACCAAAGAAGAAAATGTCGATATCTACAAAGTAGGCCTTAAAGACCTGTACGCCACAGGCGTCGTCGCCCGTATCTTAAGAATCATCCCCATGGAACAAGGTGGCGCTCAGGTGATCTTGAGCATGGAAGGGCGCATGCGCATCACAGGACCTGTTTCACGAAAGCCAAAAGAACTCGTCGCAAAAGTGGTCTACCATACAGATGACGTGAAGCTGACAAAAGAACTCAAAGCCTATGCTATCAGCATCATCTCTACCATCAAGGATCTTCTCAAACTCAATCCCCTCTTCAAAGAAGAGCTTCAGATCTTCCTCAGCCACTCTGATTTTACAGAACCTGGAAAACTCGCGGATTTCGCTGTTGCACTCACCACTGCTAATCGTCATGAGCTGCAAGAAGTATTAGAGACCCTCGTCGTCCAAGACAGAATTGACAAAGCACTTGTCCTCTTGAAAAAAGAGCTCGACCTCAGCCGCCTTCAAAATACGATCAATCAAAAAATCGAATCCACGATTACAAAGACCCAGAAAGAGTTTTACCTCAGAGAGCAACTCAAGACTATTAAAAGAGAGCTCGGCATTGAGAAAGATGACAAAACAGTAGACCGTGAGAAATTCGAAGCCCGCCTTAAAGAACGCAAAGTGCCACCTGAGGTCCAGAATACGATCAAGGAAGAACTTGACAAGCTGTCTACCCTAGAGCCTCAGTCTCCTGAATACGCCATCTGCCGTAACTACGTAGACTGGCTTACCGTTACTCCGTGGGGGATACAATCTCCAAAATCCCATGACCTAGTTACAGCGTCAGAGATTCTTGAAAAAGAACACTATGGCCTAGAAGACATCAAGAAATGCGTCCTCGAATTCATCGGTGTCGCGAAGCTTTCAGGGAACCTTAAAGGGACTATCCTGTGCTTTGTCGGCCCTCCAGGTGTTGGAAAGACCAGTATCGGAAAGAGTATTGCCCATGCGCTGAATCGCAAGTTCTTCCGATTTTCAGTCGGCGGCATGCGGGATGAAGCCGAGATAAAAGGTCATCGAAGAACATATATCGGTGCAATGCCAGGGAAAATCGTCCAGGCATTAAAAAGCTGCCAGACGATGAACCCCGTGATAATGCTCGACGAGGTTGACAAAATCGGCTCTAGCTACCAAGGAGACCCTGCGTCAGCATTGCTCGAAGTGCTTGACCCAGAACAAAACTGCGAGTTCTTAGACCACTATCTTGACGTCCGCTGCAACCTCTCCGACGTCCTTTTCATCGTCACTGCGAACGTCCTCGACACTATCCCAGAACCCCTCCTCGACAGGATGGATATCTTACGCCTCTCTGGCTATGTACTTGAAGAAAAACTCGAGATCGCCAAGCGATACCTCATCCCAAAACAGCGGAAGGCGGCAGGACTGAAGGCAGCAGAAGTGATGTTCACCGACCCTGCAGTGCGAGAGCTGATCAACTCCTACGCCCGAGATGCCGGTGTTCGCTCTCTTGAGAGCAATATCAAAAAGATTCTACGCAAAATCGCTGTTGAATTTGTTCGCGATGACGAAAAGCACGAGAAAACGTCTTCCAAGAAAAAAGTCGCTCTACGAAGAACGCGACAGATTGTTACCCCGCAGTCACTTCAAAAATTTCTGGGTAAGCCTGTCTTCATCAGCGATCGCTATTACGAACACCCACCAGTCGGCGTTGCTGTTGGCCTTGCATGGACATCGCTTGGCGGTGCCACACTCTATGTGGAATCGATCAAGGTCAGCGCTGAGAAAACAGATATGAAGCTCACCGGCCAGGCAGGGCAGGTGATGAAAGAGTCGTCAGAGATTGCCTGGACCTTCGTACACGGCTCTATCCATAAGTACGCTCCCGGCCATACGTTTTTCGAAAAATCCCAAGTTCATATCCACATTCCCGAAGGAGCCACGCCAAAAGACGGGCCGTCGGCAGGCATTACCATGGCGACATCTCTTGTCTCGTTGCTAACCAACGTCCCTGTAATGGCAGACCTTGGCATGACAGGAGAGCTCACACTCACCGGCAGGGTCCTCCCTATCGGAGGAGTGAAAGAAAAGCTCGTCGCAGCAAAGCGGTCGGGCCTGAAGACAATCATTTTGCCGAAAGGGAATTTACGTGACATCGACGACCTGCCAAAACCGGTTCGTGAAGGAATAGATCTCCATTTCGTAGAACACTATGACGAGGTCTTTGCCATTGCCTTCCCAAGCCTTACTTTAGGCAGTGCGCTATAAACAGAAGAATAATGATATGCGCTATCCGCAACAGTCCTGGAAAGCTTTTTCAACAACGAAGATTTTTCCGTCACAGTCCCTGATGACGATTCTCAACAATCAGCGCTCTCTTGGAAAAACGGTTGCCACCCTCAATGGGTCGTTTGACCTGCTCCATGCAGGACATTTGCATATCCTGTACGAGGCTTCAAAGACCGCTGACATCCTCGTCGTCGCTTTGAATACGGACGCCTCTATACAACGGTATAAAAGCACATCACGTCCTATCATCCCCCTCCAAGAGAGACTGGAAATGGTAGCGGCCCTTGGGATTGTTGATTATGTAACGTGGTTTGAAGAAGATGATCCCCGCAATCTGTTACATCTCCTACGCCCTGATGTCCATGTAAATGGCGCGGAGTATGGACACAATTGTATTGAAGCTGACATAGTGCGGGAGTGTGGAGGAAGGCTTCATCTTGTTGATCGCATCCCTGGACTTGCAACATCTCAGATCCTTTCCACTATTAGGAATCTATGAGAAGAATTTGGACTTCAACCGACAGAACCCTCATCGATCGCTGCTGCAGAGAACTCGACAGTCACGAGATCTCACATCTAGTAGATAGCGAAAAAGATCTCGACTGGGGGAGTGACACCTACGGTACGGTTTTTTTTTCTATCTGGGCGCACGCCGATGCTGACGTAGAGCGCGCTAAAGGGCTTCTCACACAGGTATCAGGCACTGATGGAGAAATGCCTCTTGTCATGCCAAATGCCTCGACAAACAGCCCTCTGAAACAATTCCTTCGTCAGAAGCTGCATCTTTCATTGAATCGCAAGGCAATTCTCCATCTCCCATCGCGCTATGTCACCATTGCGATCTGCCTTCTCTGCTGCGCCCTTCTTTGGTTAGAGCACGATGAGAAAAGACAAACTCCCGAGCTTTCCAATTCTACAGCAGTCGCAACCACTTCGATTCAGGAAATGCTGCTCTTCGACTATCCTAAGGCAGTTTTTCTTGAAAACAAACTCATCGATTCTTACGGCCCTGAAAGCCTTGATTTGACATCGAAACTCAATGCCGAGGGAACAGCACTGCGCGATCTCTTCCTCCAAACCCCATATTGGGGCGGATTCTATACAGAGTCTGTCGCCCGTCTTTCGAAGAAGGATTTCATTCCTACGCCATCCCTCTCTTTATCCCTTTTTGGAGAGCGTCTTCGCGATGGTCAGCTATGGCGCATTTTTACCCCCTCTATGCTCCATGCCAATATTATTCACCTTGTGTTGAACATGACCTGGCTCCTTGCCATAGGAAGCCAAATAGAGCAAAAGACCTCTCCTTTTCGCTATCTTCTTCTCATCGCCATCCTTGCCGCTGTGTCAAACACAGCTCAGTATCTGATGGCTGGAGCGAATTTTATGGGATTTTCTGGTGTCATCTGTGGGATGGTAGGTTTTATCGCTGCTCGACAACAGGTATCCCCATGGGAAGGATATCATTTCACTCGGCTCATGTACGCGTCTGTTGTTTTTTTTATTTGGGTTCTCGTGGCAATAGCAGGAGTGGCTTTTTTCTTAGAAAGCTATCTTCATATTGCCCCTCCGATCTCATTTGGCAATACGGCACATCTTTCTGGTCTCGCCGCCGGCTTGGTACTTGGAAGAACGCGATGGTTTCGGATGACTCGGCATGCATCAAATTGATACATACCCAAAACAAAACAATGTGGTATAGAAAAAAAGCGTTATCTATGATTCAAGATTTGGCATTTGCTGCAAACGCCAAATCTTGAGTCACAAAAAGGTAGATTCATTATGAGTAACAATCGGACACGTTCGAGAAAAGGAGGTTCGCCTATGTTGGATGATTTTCGTCAGGAGAAGCAAGAACAGCCCTTAGACCCGCTTTCAGAAGGGCCTTCACTTCCGTGGGGCAAAAAAATTGGGCTGCTATGCCTTGCCATTGCATTGATTGGCCTTTTCATCTTTTTCACCAGTGACACGTGGAGCTCTGACTCCAAAGGTTCAAAAGGAAAAGATGAACTCGCCCAAGAAGTCGAACAGCTTAAGATTCGACTAGCAGACTTAGAACAACGCATCCCAAATCACACTTTTTCTGCCTCGGCAATGACAACAGGTGCCGACATGGATCAAGACTCACAAGCGACAACAAGCGCTCCTGCCATGGCAAACCTAAAATCTCTCATCGAGCAAGAGCTTCAAGAGACCTCTGCCTCTTCTATCGACTCTCCAGGTGAGAGCGTTGTAAAGGAGCAAACGCCTTCAGCACCTCAGGCACAAGCTAAAAAACAAGCTCCTAAAGCAGATGGAAAACAGTCATATACTGTGAAAAAGGGCGATACCCTTTCGAAGATCGCTCAGCAGTTCTACGGATCGCCGAAAAAATGGCGACGGATTGTCGATGCTAATAAAGATAAGCTTGGCCAAAGCCAAATGTTGAAAGCTGGAATGACCCTTGTAATTCCAAAAGATAGTTAAGAGATGACGAAGGAGAAGGGGGATGAAAAAATCCCCTTTCTCTTCCATCACGATGCCCGGGAAAGGACTCGAACCTTCACACCTTACGGCACCAGATCCTAAGTCTGGCGTGTCTGCCAATTCCACCACCCGGGCGTTGTACCTATATACGGTACAAAATTGACTGATATTTAGAAAGGTTTGAAACTCAAATTGCTTGGGTTTGCACAGTGCCCAAAAAGGAGAGCCTTTTGCAAGACGCTGCCCTCGCCATCGTAGTAACGCCTCAAGATACGGTGCTCCTCGTCCGCCGACGAGATGTTCCCGTCTGGGTTCTTCCAGGTGGAGGTATTGAAAATACTGAATCTCCAGAACTCACTGCGATTCGTGAGACATTTGAAGAAAGTGGCATTGCCATTGAAGTGATCGACCATGTGGCAACCTACTTTCCGAAAAATAAGCTCAGCTCAACGACGCATCTCTTCTTATGTCAGCCAACAGGTTCTGTAGAGATGAACATTCAAGATCAAGAGATCTCAGCGGCACAATTTTTCTCACCCTCTGACCTGCCTCCGACGCTGTTTTTCTTGCATAAGACATTCATCCATGAATGGAAGGCAGCGACGATGATACCTATTATGAGAGTATTGACGGAGGTGACATATCCGGCTCTTTTTCGTCTTCTTCTGATTCATCCTTGGTGGACGATACGATATCTGTGGACTCGCCATCGAAATACGAAAAGCCACCTCCTTTCGCATGCCGAAGATGGGGCTAAAAATTGTACAAAGTCGAGATGATGACAAAAAACCACATGCATTTTTGCGTTTGATGTAAAATGTGCACGCAGAAAATGATGTACCCCCTCCAACTTGATCCGCAAGAAAAAGGAATGTCTCATGGTGTGCTCAGATGCTTGGATTCGAAAGAAGTGCGAAGAAAAACAGATGATCGATCCCTTCGTAGATCATCTTGTGCGATACGACGGAGAAGGCAACAAAGTCGTCAGCTATGGCCTTTCAAGCTTTGGCTATGACTTACGCGTTGCCGATGAGTTTAAAGTGTTTACAGACGTCTATAACTGCCTTGTTGACCCGAAGCAGTTTAAAGATGATGCCTTTGTCTTCATGCAGGCCAAAGAGTGCATCATCCCCCCAAATTCTTTTGCGCTAGCCCGCAGTGTAGAGTATTTTCGTATCCCACGCGATGTCCTTGCTTTTTGTATTGGCAAGTCAACGTATGCTCGTTGCGGCATCATCGTCAACGTCACCCCATTTGAGCCAGAGTGGGAAGGGTTTGTAACTCTTGAGATTTCCAATACTACCCCCCTTCCTGCAAAGATCTATGCCAACGAAGGGCTTGCCCAGGTGGTGTTCTTTCAGGGAGACCCCTGCACCACGTCGTATGCCGATCGCGGCGGAAAATATATGTTCCAGAAGGGAATCGTTGGCCCCTCTGTATAAAAATCGAGGTATATGGACCATAGAGCGTTAGACCTTGTCTTTGACGTACCGCCCTCTCTTCCAAGATCGATTTTTTCTGTCATGGCGTTTACCGTTGTGGCTCTTGGTATCTATGCATATGCCTCGTATGAATTACACGGAGAAGCTCATCCCCTTGCCGCCAAATGCCAGGATCTTGAAGACAAGCTGTATGCGACGAGGGGCATGACAAAAGAGCTCTCAGAAATGGTGGCCAGTTTCTCTGACCCGGCTGCCGATGAATATGCCCTTATCACTGAGCTAGGGAGGATTCCAGAGGGAAGCCGGCAGATAGTGTTAAAACACAGTGGAGCTCCTACATCATGAGCGAACTGTGGGTGTTAATAGCGATTCTCATTATTCTAACAGGGATTGCTGCCTTCTCAGCCGCATCAGAAACAGCGTTTTTCTCTCTTCCCATAGGCCGCGTCCGCCAGTGGCGCAGCAGCGACGACCGTCGGCGACGGCTTGTCTCTGTGCTACTAGCACATTCGCGATATCTCCTTGTCCTCATTTTCATGATTAATACTGTGCTTGATGTCCTTATTCAAAACGTATCCTCGAATATGGCTGACCTCCATGGCGGTGGCTACGCTGAGAAAATCGGTATTCCTCTCGTACTGATCCTTGTTTTCGGAGAGTTTCTCCCCAAATACTTTGGCATGCTAGCCTCAGAGCCCTTAGCGGTACGTGCCGCTCCCGTCTTCTCCTTTCTAGGCCGTCTCACGATGCCCCTTCAGCGTGTCATCACAGCGTCTGCAGAAACACTCTCGCGAATTATTTTCTTCTTTACAAAGGCAGAGCCTCCGCTGACTGCAAAAGAGCTGGAAGGCGTCATTAAGACCTGCGAGTCCAAGGGAGTGCTCTCTTCTGAAGAAGCCTCTCTTATTCGCTATTCCCTCGAATTTGAAAGTAAAGAAGCCAGGGAACTGATGATCCCGCGCTCTGAAATGCCAGCGATAAAAAGAGCGTATCTTACGAAAGAAGCCATTGTCAGCGCCCTTCGATCCACATCGAGGAGCTCCATTCTCATTATTGATGAGACTATGGATCATCCTATAGGAGCTCTGTGTCCTTTCGAAGCACTCCTCTTTCAGACGGGGGATATCGCCGCTACCCTTGCCTCTGCTGCTCGGGAGCTCTTTTTCGTTCCTGAGGCCATGTCAGCACGCAAATTAGTACAGGAGTTTTCAGAACGCCGCGCCGCTATGGCCTGTGTGATTGATGAGCATGGAACCGTTTCGGGTTTTATCGAATCTGCTGATATTGCAAAGACACTGTTAGGGTTTCCACAGAAAAAAACAGGACTAATTCCCATCGATTCCCGATGCAAAAACCAATCCATCATCGTCCCTGGAACGACGCCTCTGGATACGATCAACACACTTTTTGAAACATCTCTTACCAGCAACTACCATTCTGCAACTATTGGCGGCTGGCTGGTAGAAATGTTAGATGGAATCCCACCGGTAGGAACAACCTTTACCGCCAATGCCCTCGTCTTCAGGGTCTTGGCAGCCGATGACAAGATGATAAGGCAGCTGTTCATCCAAAAGAAAAACGGCGCCTCCCCTTCCGAGCCTCTCCTCTCCGATAAGGGTGGAGGTGAATTATGAGCGCTAGCATTTTGTTCTGGCTCTTGTCGACTGTCTTTTGGACACTTGTCATGTCGTTTTATTCAATGCAAGAGATGGCGTGCATCTCCTTTAATAGACTTCGTTTGGAATTTGCAGTTCGAGAAGGGCATCTGCGCGAGAAATGGATTAAGTCCATGCTGGATAACCCAACAGCGCTTTTTGGGACAACACTGATCGGCGTCAACGTTGCTCTCGTCTTCTCCTCAGAGTCCATGCGGCGTCTCTTCTGCGCTCTTGACCTCAACCCCAACCTCTCCCCTCTTGTCCAAGTGCCCTACGTTCTTCTCATTGGGGAGTTAATCCCGATGTTTGCAGCGCGGCTCTTCCCAGAGCAGATGGCGCGCCTTGGCATTCCTCTTCTCTGGCTGAGCAGCAAGATCCTCTCTCCAATCGTGTTGATTTTTGACTGTGTCTTCAGTTTTCTACGAAAAATCTTCTTCCCACAAAGCCTTTTAGTCTCCCCTCCCCACCTACAGCGGGACGAGCTCAAAGACCTCATTACCGTCCAAAGCCGTGGGTACGTAGAAGAAGGGGCTGCTCCTCTTGAGTCTGTTGTCAGTTGGATGTTCACCCTTCGCGAAAAACCTATTTCCATGATGATGGTCTCGCTAGCACAGATCCCGTCCCTCAGCTCCTCGGCCCTATGCGGCCCCTCCTGTGATGTCGTTCGGAAAAAGGGGGCTGACTTCGCTGTCATCAAAAATCGCCAGGGGAAGATTATCGGATACATTCGAGCTTTTGACCTGGTCGCTGCCCCTGACAGCGCCTCTGTGGGCTCTGTCAGCAGAACAGCATCCTTTGTCAGCGAGTCTACCACAACCATCGATGTACTCTTCCGCCTGAAAAAAGAACGAGCGACCTTGGCTTTTGTCGTTGGCTCTGGAGGAGATATCACAGGGTGTGTCTGTCTTGATGATATTCTCGAAGAGCTGACTCGAGGGACGCGCAGAGAAAAGGCCCTCCTTCATGTCGAGAGAAGGATTCCCGCAGACCTTCCTGTCCATGAATTTATTCGCCGCTACCATCTCGTTCTCCCCGCAACGCGGGCAAAAACCTTCGGCGCCCTTGTCGAAGAAGTGTTGGGACACAAGCCATCTGCCAATGAGTCCGTCCGTTTCGGCCCTCTTGAGCTGACCGTCAAGGAGGTTGGCATTCTTGGAGCAAAAACGATTCTTGTGAAAACTGTTGAATGAGCCTCATTTTTCAAGCAAAGATTTGATCTATTTCCATTCATCATGATATCCGTAAGAAAAAAGCGGGGTCATCATGAACACAAAATCATTCACTGTAGCAGCGTTTCTGATATTTATCGCCGTGATCTACGGCCTTATGACATGGACAGCCTCTTCAGATCGATCGCTAGAAGAAAAAGGATTTTCTCTTGGCGTCGAGGGCTATATTTATGGATATCCCCTTGTGGTGATGGATGCCGCAAAACAGGCTCAGACACAGGCTAATGACGTAGCATCGGACGCCATCATCAATACCTTCCAGCACTACCGAGAACAGATTCCTTCCAATAACGCGCATGCAAAAAGCCCGAACCTCGACACACTCTTAAGCACCGCATGGCTTGATCTATCTACAGGGCCACTTCTTTTTCATATCCCAGATACCACAGGACGGTACTATTTTATCGAGATGCTCGATGGGTGGACCTCTCTTTTCGCAAACCCTGGGACGAGAACAATAGGGTCGAAATCCACCGATTACGTCATCGTCGGCCCGGACTGGCAAGAAGTCATTCCTCCTGATATGCCGCAACTAAAAGCCTCAACGAATATGGCCTTGATCTCGCTCCATATTCAGTGTTTTGGCGCTGACGACTATGCCGCTGCTCAGGCTCTCCAAGATCAGTTTTCACTCGCCCCCATGGGATCATCGACGGTTTTTCCTCCAGTACTCATCGCCTCTGCTCCTCCATCTACCCCTTCTGCCGCCTTAGTGTCAGACATGACACCACGAAAGTATTTCGACACCTTCGAGAGGCTGCTCGTCACCAATCCGCCATCACCTGCCGATAGCCTGATCATGGAACAGCTTTCCTCTGTCGAAGTCTTCCAAGACAGGGTGCCCGAACGGATGGAGCGAGATCCAGCGACACAACGTGGCCTTGACCGCTCAGCTCCCGCAGCACTAGAGAAGATCCGCGCCGCCATCCCTTCGACATACAAGATGGTGAATGGCTGGGAAACGCTCACCACAGAGATTGGAACCTATGGCACGAACTATCTCTTACGAGCC
>CAINFV010000054.1 GCA_903848235.1 Chlamydiia bacterium
ACCCTATGGACGGAGATAGAGGAGGCTGTTGAGAATCTGGATGTTGTATATGACAAAGTTCGCTTGTATCAAGATGGGCTTCCTATATGTGGTCGCGAAATCGAGATAGTAAATGAATTGGCAAAAACAAAGAATTGCAATTATATACTTCTTCTCCGCTTGATGAAGAAAGGCGCCATACTAATGGGAACAGAATCGCCGGAACTTTTACTACAGGAATATGAACATATAAAAAAAGCTATGGCCGCCAACAGCGCTTCAAAAGACGTTGAAATTACGGAGTATCAGGAAAAGTCCAGTAACATACTCCTCAAAGAACGCGACAAATTTATTGCCAACCAGATAAATACTACTCTCAACACTGGAGAAACAGGGATTCTTTTCTTGGGTATGCTTCATTCATTACAAAGGTATCTTGATGCAGACATCCACGTCATCTATCCTCATAGGCAAGGAAGCAATCTAAAAATAAGTTGACATTTCGATCGTGCTTATAGCGACTGTAAAAGAATAACATGTACAAGTTGGGTGAGCGAGGCGGTCGAGATGTCGAGGATCGTAACAAGCCCCATAGCGTACTATGGGCGAGGAGGCGATCTATCGGCAGATCGATGGCCGCAGCCAGCCAACTTGTACATGTTATTTTTTTACAGTCCCTTAAGACAGTCGAGGGCCGAAGGCCCGAGCTTTGACAAGAATGCCGCTTATTTGTGGCCTGATAGCGAAACTGCTTGGAGGCATTCTTGTCAAAAGTCCTGGCATAAGCTCACCGCACTGTCAAAACGCTTTGTCGTCAAAAAAAATAATTGTAACAGTTCAGATACCCCTCCTTCGTCGGGGCATCTAAATGATATGGATTGTGTGACGGTCTCCTGCGGGTCAACTTCTCTATGAAGCCCCTAACAACCGAGGAGATCCCTTTATCGCATCAGCCAATGAATCCCAGATATTCCAGCCTTGCTTGCGTGCTGTTGAAATATAGCTGCGAATGCGGCAAAAAATCTGACCCCCATGGAACTTACGAAAACAACCGGATATCTTTTGCTTCAGCTTGACCATGCGAACATCTTGTTCGGCTTGGTTGTTCGTAAAAGGCACCGAGAAGTCGTATATAAACCGAAGGACGCAGCTTCGCTTTTCCTTCAGCCGATCTAGTAAATTTTTGCCATCGCGTTGTTTCTGCCTTCCTCGCTCACTTTTAGGCAAGGGAAGGAGTGATGAATGATATGCCAACCCCTTGGCAAGGATCTGTCCGTATGTTTGTTCCAACTGGAGCAACACTTCAGCAGGCAATACCCCCTGCTCAAAATGGTTTTCCACCTCTTGCTTTGCGCGAAGGAGAAGATCTTTCATGCTCTTTGCCCAATCTTCCTTGACCTCCTCATAGATAAATGTAAGCTCTCGCAGATGGTGCGAATTGCATAATCCGTGGGACATGTGCTGATAAGAAAAGTAGGGAAACCAATGATCGTGCACGGCTATCCCTTTAAACCGAGGTAAAATATCCGCCTCGTTCATTGCTTCTTGGCCGCGTTTTGGATGTATGGTATAGAGGGTTGCAAATTGCGAAGAGGCTACGTGCACCCAATAGAGTTTTTTCTCGCATCTCATTCCGGTTTCATCGAAGTGCAAAACTCGGGCGGCTAATAGGTGTGCTTTTAGATCGCTTTCGAATGCTTCGAGCTTTTGGAAAAGTCTTTCGTCGACATTTGAGCAGGTACCTGGAGAAAGAGCGACGCCAAAAACATCCTCAAAGATTTCGCATACCCGGTCTACCGGTATGTAATGTTGATTAGCAAAGTATGCCGCAAGCGCTTGAACTCTCTCACCGTATTGAACAGGTCCTCTAACGCCTTCTGGAAATGTCGCCCTAGTACTCTTTCCACAACAAGGGCATTTTTTCTCTTCAACGCGATGTTCTGTCACTTCGACTTTAGGTTGAGGAATCTCAAAGACTTGACGCTTTTCTACACAAGAGCCGTTGACCTTGCCAAGGTTTGATCCGCATCCATGACAGCTTGCTGGAGCATGGGTAACGATTAAATCTGGATTTTCAACCTGCGAGAGTCCTTTTCCAACGCGCCCTTGTTGGCCGCCAGGTTTTTTGTCTGATTTGCCTCGCTGACTTTTTGTCTTTCGCCTCAAACCATCGCTGCTAGGGGGCTTGCTGCTGTTGGAACTGTCTTTTGCAAGACGAGCTTCTAGATTACAAACACGGGCCTGCAGTTGCTGGATTGTTGACTCGAGGTATCGAATATAGGCACGAACGGACGGTGGGAGAGCGTCAAAAACCTCACCGGAAAGAGTCGGTAGGGAATCGGAAAAAGGTGGTGTAGAACTTGTTGAGTCTGAATTCATGCCGACAGGCTAGCAGAAACATCGAGCAAAAAGGAATTAAAACTTTAACGGAGAAGGATGTTTTTCAGGGGCCGGTTTTAGCTGTGGAGGCCTCATAGGGAAGCTGATACGTAAGGAGCCGTCACATAATCCATATCATTTAGATGCCCCGACGAAGGAGGGGTATCTGAACTGTTACCTTTTTTGAAACAAAATCGATTCTCCACGGTCAATTACGCAAACGACATCGCAGCAATCATATAAAGTTCTGAAAGCCTTTTTTTTAAGATATTGGCCA
>CAINFV010000055.1 GCA_903848235.1 Chlamydiia bacterium
GGCTTGGGAAAGAAAAGGGAGCTATGGAGAGGGCGTTCTTCAGGGATGATGAGGGAGGTGATCCCATGCCGAGCACACAGTTCCTGAGCAAGAAGAGCAAGAAGAATCGACGTCCCGCCTCCAGATCGAGCGAAAATGGATCGAGGGGAGGGATGATAGGATGATAAAAGTGGTGTCCATGACTGGGTCGGTTCGCTAGAGTTTTTTTTCAGAAAATCGCAAAAATCAAGGAGAACATTTAATGAGTCGTAATGGCTGCCTGTGGCAGTATTGGTAAATTCTTCTTTGACAGCTCTAGATGTTTGGAGGGATGCCTCGGGGCATTGTGATAGAAACTCTGGGAGCATGTGATCGTTCCTTACGTAAGGCTACTGGCAAAATGGGTCTGCAGTTAACTTGATATAAAGCTCCTTCATCTGTCCGAAGAGACTTTGGACGACTTCGGACATCGCTTGAGCTTTTTGTGGATTGTCATGAAGAATTTCCTCTTCCATCTGTTTGAAGGCTGCCAGGGCTTGTGTGAAAAGAGCTGTTATCTGTTGTGTTACTATCTGAGCATCCGGTGTCATGGGCTTGTCGGCGGCTGCTTTTATCATATCAGCCATCGCCTGAGCCTGTTTCATGGCCGCCTGTGCTGCATCAGTATGTTTGAGGACATGTCGTGCCGTTGCAATGGGGCTTAATAGAATGCTGTTGAATAGAGCGTCAATATTCTGTGCCAGCGTCAGAAGGTTTTCAGTGAAATCATCTGGCAGATCAAATCTGTCCTTTGCAATTGCTGCAAAGTGAAGAACTGCTTCACGATGAGTCATGATTCGGGGGTGATGGTCAAAATAGTACGTGGCAGTTTCATCTGGCCGTTGAAGATCATGCAGTGATATGGAAAACCTACCATTTCTATCGCATGGGAGCTGCTCTAAGCCCTGTGCTCCTGCTGAGTTGATAAAGAGACTTCCTCTTAGAAAGTCGATTCCAAAGATCATTGATGCTTGGGGCGCTTTTTTAAGTACAACAACCTTGCTCTTACCAGAAAACTGCATCTTTATGATGTGCTCTAGATTGAGGATGTTGTCTGGGGATTCTGCTGACGTGCTGTGTTTTTTTCGAAAAGAGCTCCACTCAAGCTCCTCGATAGGTGTAGGCCCGAAAGTTTGGAGGACAAGGCACTTGTCTTTTCGCTGCGTGTCAGTGAAGCGGACTACAGTGGCGCAGTGGTGAACTTTCTCTGTTGCAGCGTCGTAGTCAGGCCAGATGAATGACGCAGCATGAGGAACGGGGGGGCGTGCCCAGTCAGGAAATGAATATTCGCCAAACACCCCACTTACTATACCCCTTTTTTTCAGATCCTGTTGAAGAGCTCCTGCAAGAGCCACGCAATCTCCTGAATGATATTTGGCAACAATCGCAGATGGATTAGGAGTAAAGATCTGAAAAGCCTGTTGCAAGGTGAGGTGAGTATTTTTCTCTTTGGCAATTCGAAAAAATTTCATGAATTCGAGGCAAATCGCCATGTTGTTATATGTTGGCGATCCAATCGTTTCAGCATACACAGATCGTATAGCTTGGAGCTGCTCTAGAGTAACTGGTTTGCCGAGGTACATTTTTTCTACAGGCACGGTCACCTTACGATCTTGAGGAGAAATTGTAAGGCGCCCTGTTTCATCGAAGATAACCCGCAAAGGTCCTTTTAAGAAGCGAACGGCGACGCTCCCTGCCTTTGAGGGGATGGCAGGAAAGATCGCATTATGTCTGTCAATCAATTGTAGGAGAGCTTTTTGTTGAGGAGGAGCGCCGTTTACTGATAGTTGAACAATTTCATGCAGGAAATTCGATTGTTGGAGAGCACTATCAGCAACTGAGATAATCTTCTTAAGAGAGTCTTGTTCCTTTTGCTCATCACTGAAGGCTGCGACCCTTCTTTTTTCAAGGCCAAAACAGATGAGTTGTGCAATCCCTAGAGTAAGGGCGCCAACAACAACGCTACAGACGGTAGCGGAAATCTTTTCATGACGGGAAAGCTCTGGCGACAGAGGATGAACAATGTAGTGCTGAAAAAAAGTCGATATGGACAACAACATATGGTTTCTCATTGAAAACTATATCCCATACATGCGTTTTTTTTGAAAAAAACACAAGTTATTTTAGGCTGAATCATGAAAAGAGGTAGACGGAAAATCACATGATGTTGTGAAATATACCCAGTAAAGTTCGCTTGCCGTCTCAGTTGAGGGTACAGAGCCTTTGTGAGTGGCGAGTGAGTTGTGGGTAATTGCTTTCTCAATACTGAGAATGCTATTTCCCTTCTCGCTGACAGAGAATGAAATCTGTCAGCCGCGAAAGCGAACCATGGGAAGGGCGCATGTTAGGGGAACACTCCCCAGTATGCTGCAAAGGAGTCGGTCGAAGGAATTTCGACAGCTCTTTTTGGCATGTTCCGCGTCATTTTCCATGTACAGTTTTTATTAGTTTCCGCGTGGGAAGAAGTACTTTCCAGCGAAAGATGAATGGTGCGCCCTTAGCTTACAAGAGAGTGTGCTACCTTTTTTTGCACTGTTGGGTTTTTTAGATCGAAAGATTCGAAATCGAATCTGGCAGGTTCAGTGCGTGTGATTGGTAGCAGTCAGAGTTGTAACTTAAGAGCGGGTCTTTCTGGTTTCTTGTGGAGGACGCATGATCAACATTACGTGTACAACGCGCGAAGGCACATCGAAAGGCTTTGTGCGTCGACTTCGTCGCGCCGGTTCCATCCCCATCGTGGTCTATTCGAAGGGCCAAATGGCACATATTGGGACTGTATCTAGGGCTGAATTTGAAGCAGCAATGCGGTCTATTCGCCCAGGATTTTTGACGACAACTATGTTTTTAATGAAAGACGAAAAAGGCCTCGAAAGAAGGGTCTTGGTAAAAGAAATTCAATACAAGCCAACGACGTATGACATCATTCACATTGACTTCTTCGAGTTGGAAGAAGGTCGCAAGATTGAGGTCAAAGTCCCTGTAGAATTTGACAATGCTACTGAATGCGTTGGTGTCAAGTTAGGTGGGCAGCTCCGCCATATCATGCGCCATGTAAAAGTGCGTTGTATGCCAGCGGCTATCCCATCTCATTTTTCGGTTGATGTGAAGGATTTGGGGATACGTCAAACAAAACGAGTCCGAGATATCACCATTCCAGAGAATGTGAATTGTCTGGCTCATGCAGATGATGTTGTCGTTGCCGTACTCAAATGATAACTAGGTGTGTGGCGTGGACGAGCCGGGACAGGGTGGCTGCCCGTTGAGGGTAGTCGTAGGCCTTGGGAATCCAGGGCCAGAGTATGAGTGGACACGTCATAGTATTGGTGCGCAGATTGTAAAAGCCTTCGCAGAGCGACACCACTGCAGGTTTCACTCTGAGAAGGGTGTAGAGGCTCAGGTAGCAAAGGGTGTGGTTGGAGATCAGCCTGTCACCCTCGCCGTGCCTCGGGTTTACATGAATGAAAGCGGGCGAGCGGTAAGCCGGTTACTGCGCTATGTAGGCGTTGATGAGAAGAGCCTTATGGTTGTTATCGATGATATCGAGACGCCGTGGGGACAAGTGAAGATTGCATTTGCGGGCGGAACACGCGGTCATAATGGCTTGCGAAGTATCCAGGGACTCCTTGGGACGATGGAGTTTTCGCAGATGCGTGTTGGCGTTGGTCGACCAGGCAGCGGAAATGTTGCTGATTATGTCTTACGCCGGTTTTCGGCTGAAGAGATGATAGAGCTTCCCGCTCTTATGGAACGGGCGCTGGTAATGATTGAAGAATGGTTACTTGAAAAGCCTGTCGATTGAACGACTAGGCTTGAAACTGTGGGTAGAATAGAGGCGTTTTGAGTAGCCCATAGCGTAAGCTACCTACATGTGCCTCCATTGGTAACCACCGTTTGTAGAAGAACAGTGTACTGGCTTCGAGGAGAAAGAAGAGAGCAATGAAGCAAGAGAAAGAACAACTCTACGAGGGGATGTACATCCTCAGTGCGCATTTGAGTGATGATGCGCGTGGAAAGGCCTTTGAAAAAATCAAAGAGAAGATCATTTCCAGGGGTGGCAAGATCCTCAAGATTCATGATCAAGGGCGCCGCAGGCTAGCCTATGACATTAGCCGTCATCGAGAAGGGTATTACTACTTAGTATATTTTACTCTGATGCCGGGGCATATCGATGAGCTGTGGGAAGAGTATCGCCGTAATGAAGACCTTCTCCGGTTCCTCACCATTAAAGCGGAAAAGGTGTTGGAAGAATTGAAATTTAAACAGCTTCCAGAACTGTAAGCCGAAGGGGATTGAAAGACTATGATGAAACCTATGAAGCGTATTCCTAGAGAGCCTTCTGAATCTAGGGGTGGTAGTCGTAAACGGAAGCGATGTCCGTTCACTTCTGAAAACTTCGAGAATATTGATTATAAAGATGTTGAAACCCTGTCAAAGTTTATCACTGAGAGAGGCAAGATCCTCCCTCGGCGTATTACTGGTGTTTCCGCATACTATCAACGTCGTTTGGCTAAGGCGATCAAGTTAGCAAGGCATGTTGCGTTGCTGCCGTTTGTCGCAGAAGTATGATTGAGGGAACCTTGAACGTTGAACATCGGTCTCTTTTCTGCCGCGTCTTGGGATGAGGTAGCAAAGAGCTCTGAGTGTGATGAATAGGGGTTCTGACACGATAGGAGAGTTAGGAACAATGGCACAGAAAATTCTTCTCCTTGAAGACGTTGAATGCGTTGGTCGTAAGGGAGACATAGCTTCAGTAAAACCGGGCTATGCATTTAATTATCTGATTCCCCAAGGGTTTGCTCTTGTGGCGAACAGAACTGCGTTACGTCGACAGGCAAAGCTTCAAGAAGAGCGACGTATCCGTGGTGATGAAGAACGCAAAGAAGCTCTTGAGCTAGCATCTCGCCTTGAAGGCGAGACCGTTGAGATCGAGGTGAAAGTCGATCACGAGGGGCATATGTATGGTAGCGTCTCTGTTCTCGACATCATTCGCCATGTCAAATTAAAGACGGGCATTGATCTTGAGAAGAAGATGATTTCATTAAAGCAACCTCTCAAGGAAGTCGGTATCGCTGACTTGACTGTTCGTTTCAAGGAAGGCGTTACGGCTCAGATTCATGTGAAGGTATATCCGAAAGAAGAAGAGTAATTTTTTTCTTTTGGTGATGGCCTCTTGCTACAACAGCGGCTCTGTTCTTTTGTACGACAAAAGAGTTGAGACTTTGCTGTAGCAAGAGGCTTTTTTTTTATACCCAAACAAGTTGAAGAATTTCCAACTCTCCAATATGTTATACCTCTTCTGTCAATTGAGCTTCTGGGGCGTGTGATGAAATTGAATAACGATAAAGTGACGGTTGTCACTGGTGGCGCAGGATTTATTGGATCGTGTGTCGTCCGTGAGCTCAATCTTCGTGGTATTTCGAATATTCTCATTGTCGACGATCTCGGCCTCTCTGACAAATGGCAGAACCTCACTGGAAAGCAGTACGCTGAAATCCTTCATAAGTCCCAGCTTTTTGACTATCTTGTAGCAAAAGAATCCTCGATAGGAAGCATTATCCATCTTGGAGCATGCTCGAGCACGGTAGAACGTGATGCAAATTATCTCTTAGAGAATAACTATCGCTACAGCCAGCGTCTGGCTTGTCTTGCGCTTGACCATAACATTCGCTTTGTCTACGCCTCCAGCGCTGCAACGTATGGTGATGGAGGACATGGTTTTTCTGATGACCACCAGATGCTTGCGTCGCTTCATCCGCTGAATATGTACGGGTATTCTAAGCATTTGTTTGACCTCTGGCTGCTACAAAATGGTCTGCTTGACAAGGTGGCAGGGTTAAAATATTTTAACGTGTATGGCCCGAACGAATGGCATAAAGGGCGTATGGCTTCCGCCATTGTGCGTATGGTTCCTGAGCTTGTGGAAACAGGAAAAATTAAGCTATTTCAGTCTAATCTTTCAATTTGTGCGGACGGAGAGCAGAAGCGGGATTTTATCTACGTCAAGGATGCTGCAGCGATTACATGTGATCTCGTGGATTCTGATGCTTGCGGTATTTTTAACGTTGGGACTGGTGAGGCGTCGTCTTGGAATCGTCTTGCCACTGCTGTTTTCTCTGCCCTTCTCCGTTCTGCTTCTATTGAGTATATCCCTATGCCTCAGGATCTGATTGGCAAATACCAATATTTTACTGAGGCCGATACCACAAAGCTCGAACAAGCATTGAAGAGAAAACCCTGCCGCTTTACTCTAGAAGAAGCTGTAAATGACTACGTGAATGCACATCTTCTGCAGGAGAAGCGATGGTAATTCTATCTAAATCGCTTTCTACAATTGTACCCAAGACTATTCTCGTGGTTGGCGATCTGATTTTGGACCGCTATACCTTTGGGCATTCTAAGCGCATATCGCCGGAAGCGCCTGTCCCTGTTGTCTTAGTAGAACGCGAAGAGGCGAAGGCGGGTGGCGCAGGCAATGTGGCGTTAAACCTTGCCTCTATGGGGATGCGCCCGCGGCTGCTCAGTCGTGTTGGCAATGATCTGACGGGGCGTCATCTTGTCATGCTCTTAGAAGAAGAGGGGCTTGAAACCGCTGGAATTGTAGAAGAAGATCAGTTTCTCACACCGACAAAAACAAGAATTATTGCTTCGTCTCAGCAGCTGGTGCGGATTGATCGAGAGACGTCGCAACCGATCAGTCGTAGATGCGAGCAGCAGATGTTAGATAGTATTCCTCGGCTGTTTGACGGCGTCGGTCTTGTAGCAATCTCCGATTATGCCAAAGGAACCTTGTCACTGTCGTTGCTCAGCGCTGTCATCCGCTATGCCAAAGAGCGTCATATTCCCTGCATCACTGATCCTAAGGGCACTGACTTCCGGAAGTATGCTGGATCGACCATCTTAAAGCCCAACGCCTCTGAGACCCTCCGTGCAGCACCTCCCCATGGGGGCTCTTCTCTTGAAGAGGCTGCCGTTGCTCTTTTGCGATATGTTTCTGTTGATGTGCTGATGGTCACTCGTTCTGAAGAGGGGATTTCCTTGTTCTACCCCGATGGACGCCAAGAGCATTTTCCTGTTTTGCAGAAAGAGGTGCGCGATGTGACAGGTGCTGGCGACACTGTTCTGGCAATGCTGAGCGCTGCCTATGCATCTGGCGTTTCACTTGGTGAATGCGTGGCGCTGTCGAATGTCGCTGCTTCATGTGCTGTGGAACGTGTTGGCTGTGCCCGTGTCTGTCTTCAAGATGTTGCTGCCCGTCTTCTTGAGCAAAATCCAGCAGGAAAAATCTGTTCTGGAGAGGTGTTTTCAAGTCTCAAAGGGGCTTTTCGTCATGAGCGTCTTCTGATGATTCGCATGCCCTCATGCTGCACGCTCTCTTCTGAGCAGCTCATTAGGATGCAGGAGATGGCCATACGCTATCCTGACAGACGTGCTGTTGCCTGTTTTGCAGAGGCTTCCCCTGATCCCCGTCTTCTCGAACTGGTGGCTGCCATAGGGCCTATGCATCTTGTCGTCCATGGGCTGAACATACATGCAGTCGAGTTGCCGTCTTCTGAAGACCACCTGTTCGTAAACTTGTAAAAGATATACCGATTATTGATCACTCCTGAGGAATGCAATATCTGATCTCATCGATCTGACGATCCAGTGCCTCTTGATCACCACAGGTGGCGCGCGTCTGTTCGAGCCGAGCCGTTTCTCTGTCTCTCCATTCCTGGACCCATCGAAGAGTTTCATTGCCAAAGGTATAGGGGTGATGGAGCTTCATTTTCGAGGGGCGGAAGAGATCTGCCAGAGAGGCGATATGAGGTCTTATATGGGGGCCGTTTCTGAGTCTTACCTCTTTATCCACAACGCCAGCACCGAGAACGAGTTGGAGGCTGTTGACCACGACGGCAATGGGAATAGATGCCGCGGTTTTCACACAGGATGGCATGAGGGAGCAACAGGAATCGACAAGAGGTTGGATGCGCCGAGGGGTTAGCAGCCGTGTGATTGTGTCATCAGTAGAGGGAAGGGGAATTTCGGCGCTTTCAGCAATATGTTTTGCCCAGAGCACACAGTTTGATTGAAACAACTGGAAGATGAGTTTATCTTGGGCCTTTTCGTACTCGATTCTACCCTTCATTACATCAAACTGCTGCTGGGTAATCGCCACCTGGAGCGACCTAATCTCACACGGCCAGAACTCAGTGACGTCAGGCATCATCAGATACCCGCGCTTTAAGCGAAAAGGAAACTTCAAGTTATCACTTAATCCCCGTTTGCCAGGCCTGTACAGCCCTACGCTGTAGACCGCGCCATCTGGGGTTTTAAGTCGAAGAAACCCATGATCGCCTGTCTTATGGGGGGTGTCTGCGCAGCAGACGACAAGCTCAAAGATATAACGAAATCCCCATTGACTGGCGTCTGTGCGTTTGTAGGGCTTGAGTGTTTTCCAGTTATACATGTCATCGCCTTGGATGCCATCTTGGCCGTAGACCCATGGCAGACGTGGGGAGACTGACGGTTGGGAAAAATGTGCCAATAGGTGTGCTGCCTCTGCCCACTGGACATACTCGCCATTTGCTCGTATTGAGAGCTCTTGTGTGTGTGGATTGACATGGAGCGTATGATGATATTCCATCAGATAACGTTCCAGATGAGAATCGGTGGCAAACTTCTCAAATCCTGGATTGAAGGCGAAGACATCGCCAGGAATTCCCAGCTTCAGTGCCAGATGTTCGCGTCGACACGTGTCAATGCGGGAATCAACGATGGAAGGAAAATTTTTGAAAAACCTTCGTCCTGCTAACACATGGGGATTGCTTTGTGCAGCGGCAGGCTCTTGTCGAGGTTCTTGTTCGAAGAGATGAGTAAGATCCTCTGCCCGTTGTGCAAGCTGTTCATTACGAAAAGTTGAAAAGGGGGGTAGGGAGAAGAGGGTTGATCTCTTCAGCATATCAGCAGAACACAACGCACCGCACGTCATACACAACTCCATATCATCGATGTTTTCAGAGGCTTGCCTCATGATGTATCAAACTGGGCACATGAGAACAACACGGGCGTAATACGCCTCGAGATCCTCATGAGAACGATGGAGATGATGTGATAGCAGCTCTTCTATTCTTGACGCAAGAGAGAAGTGTTTACCGGATTGCTCTTTCTATCGCCGGACGCTTGTCTGAATCTCTTTGAGTTTTCGCTCGAGTTGTGCAAGCCGCCGCGGAAAGACAGTGTTAAAATTCGTCGCTAGTCGAGTGTATTCGGCATGTGATGCATCATATGGAGGTATCGAGTCGTGCTCGAAAATTGCTGCTTGAAACGCAACCTCTTCTTTGAACTGATGGATCTCGTGTAGAAGTAATTGAGAGTGTTGAGTCTCGGCCCCCTTCTTTTTGAGGAGACTTCGAGCTCCTTCTTCAGCAATTTCGAGCCGATGTAAGAGAGAGACTCTCTTGTGTTCTAGTTGGATCGAATCCTCTTGAAGTTCTTTGAGGCCCAGGCGGTCGAAGTCTTTCTTCTGAAAACGAAGGGAAGCACCTGCTGTTGCCTCATCAAACTCACGGCGCATAGCACAGCCCAAGCGATACTTTGTGAGGCTGTGTCGAAAGACGGTCTCTCCAAATCGTGTTTTCGATTCCAGAATACGAAAAGCTCCTTTTGGATACGAAGCTTTGCTGCGTACGAGTTCTTGTGCGTCTTCAAACTGGCGGAGAAGTTGCTGTTGTGCCACAGGAGATAGCTGTTCAAAATCTTCTCTGTCGTGCACTTTTGCATCGACAAGATTGAGAATGCCTATTTCCTTGCCGGCGCTCTCGACCTTTTCAGCTTCATCTTCGAGGGTATTCCAGACTAAGGACGTGGCGGTTTCAACAACAACGTTTTTCATCTCTTGCTGGAAACGTTGTAAGCTCTGCTCGTACTGTGCGACGATCAGAGGTGTTGTTGGTTCAGGAAATCGGAGAATCTCCACGGCGATTTTTTGAAGAGGCTCGAGAGCTGATTCACGGAGGATGCCTCCCAACTGTTGGGGGAGGGCTGTGATTTGCGCGATCAACTCCTGGGCTGTCGCATGCACTCCTTGTGCGGCTCCTTCTTCCGGAGTTCTTTCAGCGGAAGTCTCTTGTAAGGCACGAAGAAGAGCGAGAAGAGACAGCGCTACGGATCCCGCCTGTTGGAATAATAAGAGTTCTTTTTCTGTAAACCCTTCTCGAATGCCTTTAGAGAGGAGGATGGAAAGAGCACGATCGATATGTGTTGCTGATTTTTCAGATGTTTGGGCTTTTTTTAGCTCTTTGAGCAAGTTTTGAAAGGCTTTTACTAATATTGTAGATTGATTGATGAGTTTTCTTTCGTGATCTATAATTCGAGAGGTTGGTGTTGCAATATGAGCTCGAGGAGCTTTGCTGGACTGTGCTTCTTCAAAAGCCTCTGTGAGCATTTTCATGGCAGGAATGAGATCGCGTGCAGCAGAAAGAATAGGACGTTCTTTCTGCTCTAGTATTCGGCTTCGAGAGACTTGGAGCCGTGCTGACGCAGCACGCACCTGATGGATGATTGAAAGTCTATTGAGAATGTCAGTTTTGATCTGTTCTTCAGACTTTTCGGGTGATGCATTTCTTTCAGCAAGTTTATCTGACAGTCTTTGCACCACCAATTCATATGTGTCGCAGCATTCCAGAAGGGTTTCCTGATGTTCTTCAGGAACGTCTCCGTGGCCTAGCTCGATGAGTGCAGTTTCAAATATGCTTCGTATGCTTTCAAGAATTTCTCTGCAATCTTCAGGAGCTTTTTCAGCAAGTGCAGAGAGTCGATCTGCTTGAACTGTGCGTGCCGTTTCTTCAATATCCCGAAAAAAAGTCCGTCCGGCTTGCTCGGTTTTTGCTTCAAGTGCTGTTTTGGGAAGCCTGTTGAATAAGCCAAGCACGGCTAGCGCTGCGGCTCCCTGTGGTAGACCTTCGACTGATGACATAATACTCCTCGAGCGCGGTGAATTTACCGTGCCTATGTTGCAATTTCATTCTTGCACATATACTTTTTTGAAAAAAAAGTATACCAATTTATGCACGATCTCTTAGTCAACAGCACGTATGAGTGAAGCTCCGCATCACTCGTAAGAAAATTTTCAGCTAAAATTGTCATTTTGCCGGCATCGTTATGGAGGAAAAATATTTAAATTGTCGAAATTTGGCAGCATTAGCGAAGGCGATCTAAATATCTACCGCTTATTGGTAAAACCGGTAGAAATTCCCGCCACTTCTATCTAAAAGTGGATAAAATCTGGATTATAACGATAGGAGATCCGTATGCTCGAAGCTCTCAAGTTGATCATAGCTGATTCACAAGAACAGAAATTGGAGCCTGGTGTTCCAAGGGACATCCAGATAGTTTCTGTTCCCGGAAAAGCTTCGGTTTGCATCGGTGTTCGACGGTGCGGAAAATCTACTCTCATGGTTCAGATTATGGAGGAGCTCCTTGCGAAGGGCGTTTCTCGAAAAAATATTGTTTCTATCAATTTTTTCGATGATAGGCTGCACGCCTTTAAACACAATGGTCTCGATCTGATTCTATCCGCGTACTATTCGATGTATCCTGAAAAAAAGAATGATGAGAAAGTGTATTTCTTTTTCGATGAGATTCAAATGATCCCAAAATGGGAAGCGTTTATTGAAAGGATGCTTCGGACCGAGAAATGTGAGGTTTATATTAGTGGGTCCTCAGCACAGATGTTATCCAAAGAAAATGCCTCGCAAATGCGCGGCAGGGCTCTTTCAGGGGAACTATTTCCTTTCTCATTTTGTGAGTTTTTGCGCTGGAAGGAGATTGAATATCAAGGATCACTTACGTCTAAACAGCAATTTTTTATTCAGAATGCCTTCACGAAGTATTGGGAGAGGGGTGGGTTTCCAGAGGTTCGAGACGTTGCCTCAGAGATCCGAACCAAAATCCATCAAGAGTATTTCCATGCCATCTTGTTTAGGGACTTAGTCGAACGGCACGACATTGCCCATCCCAAGGCGGTAAGCGATCTTGCCTATTGGCTGGCAGATAACATCGCCTCTTCGTATTCAGTCAATAAATTGTGGAGTTACCTCAAAACTTTAGGTCATAAAGTCTCGAAGGAAGACGTCTCTTCGTATTTGGAGTGGTTTGAAGACGCGTATTTCTTTTTTTCTGTAACTGGACTTTAGCATTTTTTGGGTACCGAGTTCGCAGAGGGTTGTCTCTCAGACGATTGCATTTATCATAGATCGGCCTGGGCAGGCCATCTATGATAAATGCAATCGTCTGAGAGA
>CAINFV010000056.1 GCA_903848235.1 Chlamydiia bacterium
AAAACATGGAGGAGTAACCATGTCCGACACCTCCTAAGGGGCCGCTCAAGGAAGCGCTCTGGTTTTTGAGGTGTCAGTATTGTGAGGCCCTGGGGCCTTCGAGATAGCCCTTCTCGAGACAGGTGTGGTGTGTCAATTTTTCCAGCTCGACTCCGAAGTCGCCAAAAAACTCATGAAAAAATTTATTCACGGGAGCTACTGAATACTGGCCTCTGCAGTTTACTTTTTTCAAACTTCACCGTATCATTACGTTCCTTGGCTTTTGTTCTGTGAGGAGAATATTGTGAAAGGTGGGATACGATTTGGCATAGTCATAGGTCTGCTGCTCGGAGGCACATCCCTCCATGGCGCCTACCTTTTTAAAAATGGCCGCTTCTATAATCAGAAGGATATTGCCACGCTCTCTATCGAAGAGCATTACCAACGTGGTATCGATGCCCTCAAAGCACAACAGTGGGATGTTGCGTTCCAGCAATTTCATATTATTACTGTCAGCTTTGATGGAGCCTCTTTAGCTCAAGATGCCCAATACTACCTTGGCGTTTCCCTCTACGAACTTCATGACTACGACATCGCCAATAAAGAATTCACAACATACCTCAAAAAAACAAACGCTCCAGCCCATCTAGAAGACGTATATCGCTATAAGCTTGCCATCGCTCAAAAGCTCGCTGCCGGCGCTTTCTGCCATCTCTTCGGCTTCAACTCCCTCCCTAAACTACAAACAGGACGCTCACAAGCCCTCGAGATATTCGACGAGGTAGCCTCAGGGCTTCCTAATCACGACCTGGCAGCTACCGCCCTCCTTGGAAAAGCAAAACTTCTAAAATATGAAGAAGAATATGCTGAAGCCATAGAAGTCTACCAAGCGGCTATTCGACGGTTTCCTGGGTCTGCCTTCGCTCTAAAAGCCTATCAAGGTATCTCTGCCTGCTTTCTCGATGAGATCCAACGCCAACCACAGAATGTCGATGCCATCGCTTTGGCTGAGATCAACCTCAAAGAACTTACTAAGGACTTCCCAGAGGCAAAAGAGCTCAAAGTCGTCGATACAAATGTCGCTTCGGTCAAAGAGCTGCATGTCAAAGCTCTGTATGAGACAGGACTGTTGTACGAGAGGATGTCGCAGCCAAAAGCTGCAGTTCTCTACTACCATCTTGCCCTGACGAAGTTCCCTACGTCGTCCATAGCCCCTTTATGTCGTGAACGCATCAAGGAATTATCTACGTATGCCGAAGAACTCCATGTGGCACTGCCATCGTGATATCAGAGACTATCTCTGTGCGTTTCTCCTTTTAGGAGTAGCCACCGGGTGCTCGACCTGGCATCTTGCAGATAGCATGTCAACCAACCATCAAGTAACTGTGTGCATACCCTACGTCCAGGGCGATGCCACCGGAGAGCTGACGTCACGACTCGTCGAAGCTGTCAGTGATCAGCCTGGATTTCGCGTTGATGAATCTGGAAAGTATCTGCTTCGTGTCAAGCTTCTCAATACAAGAGAAGAGAAAATAGGATTTCGGTACGACCCGAAGAAACTCCGAGATGGCGAAAAAGATCTTATCTTAAGCGAAACTCGCGCCAAGTCTCTTGCAGAAGTATCTCTTGTCGACCGCTATACCAATGAAATAATTGCAGGCCCTGCCTATATCCTTGGAAACATCGAATACGACCATCAAGAAAACACGATCGACAGCAATATTAATGATCTGTCATTAGGGCAGCTCAGTGATATCGATACCGCTCAGGATGTTACCTATATCCCTCAAGATCGGGATCTCTCACAAAAAATCAGCCTGTGGTTACAAAACCAACAGGACCTCGCCTCATATTCAAGTAATGCCCTCTCTTCTGCAGAGCCGCCTACAAGCACTCTGCCTACTGAAGGAACGTCCTAACTTTCTTTGCCTCTAAGATCCGTTTCGAGCAGCAGGCTTATGAAATCTTTACAAAACTCTGGCACAAATATCAGCTTTACGGAATCCAGCCTCCGAAGTTGAGCTTGCAATACCGTCGTCCCCAACCCCTTTGAATCGAGGAAAAGGACATGCTTCCCATATCGCAGACAGTATCCCCCTTTCTCAAGGCGCTGCAGTCAGGAGCGTCAATTGGCGTCACCACAGATGGCATGTGGTATGAAAAGGGGATTATTAGGCGTATTGTCGACATCTTCAAGGGTATTTTTTTCGGCTATGATGAGTCCTACGAAAATGCAAAAAACCTTGCCGCCTCACTCACATCTGTCACTAAAGTAACTTCCGACCAGATCCGAGGGCTGAGCCAGCCTGCCACCTGGAATCCAGAAGCCCTAGCAACCGTCGTTCAAGCTGTCAAAGCGACGCTCCAAAGAAAAGTCAAAAAAGAAGAAGAACAGATTGAGGCTCTCAAGATAAAAAGAGATGCCCTCAAAACCTCTTTGCCAGCCTCTTCCCCTCGCACCCCCATCGTAGAACTCAACAAAAAGATTTGTAATCCAGAATCATGGGGCTACCGTTTCGCAGCAGCTAACCTTGATCGCGCCTGTCTGATGCATCGATACTTAGGAATGGATCAGCGAGCCATTGACGCCACAACAGCAGAAAGAGAAGATATTGATTGGCTCAGAGGAGAGCTTCTCGCCTGGCAAAAAGAACAGTTTCCCCATGTAGAGTACCTCTCTGAAGATGGAAGCGGCGACTTTTCAGAAGCCCTTCTAGAACAGTGTCCGACCTTCGATGACTTCTACCAACGGGTGCAAGCCTCGCCATCGCTCCTTACGCAATGCGCTTCCCAGTCGACCTCTATCCCCAAGGATGCCGATCTCTCTTCCCCAAATGTCAAACGACACCTTCGTGCCACCTTCCTCTCATGGCAAAAAAATCACGCTGTCAAAGAGAAGATCCGCCATTGCTGCCGCTATACAGGGTTCATCGCTGCAGCACGCAGCAACAGAGCACTGCTCGACATGTGCTTTCAGTCCGTCTTCAAAAGCATGCCCGATGAGTTCACCAACGCCATCGACATCTTCCTCCAAGCTCCTCAGATCCAAGAGCAGCTGCGAAAGACCTTCCTCGATAAGAGGATACGTGAGGTAGCAAATCGCGGCTTACGGTTCGTTCAATATGCTCAAGAAGCACAAGGAAAACCTATCAAAGGCGTTCACCTCCTCATCGATGGCGAGTATCAGCCTATCACCGATGAAACAGCACAGGTGAGAGTCGCTCGAGGTGTGAATAAAACTGTCGCTCAGGTCTTTGAAGAGTTCGAAGCGCAGAACTTCAGATTCATTGAACTTGAGTATCTTCAAGATACAGGTATCACCCAGTTCGACGGCCGTCTTTTGAAATTTGACATGGATAAGCCAGAATGGTGGAAAGAGCTTCCCGTCATCAAACGCATGACAAGAGAGCAGATAGAAGACGCCTATGACGTCAATTTTCAAGAAGGGCATGCCTTCTTTGCCATCCGCGCCTCGCGTACCACGCCAGACCTTAACGGAGCTGACAACCACGGATGGTCAGACCTGCTCATCCCCCTTCCAGACGGTACCTTTAACTGTCTCTCTCTTGGCAAGTTTTCAAATTGGTTTCCAGTGACGCTCATGGAGACTTTTAACCATGTGTTTCATACCCACGAGGCCAATGTAACGGTCCTCGACACCAATAGCTTCATGAGCAGCAGAGACCGCACTGCCGTCCCTCTTCCCCCCATCACCAAAGAGCAGTTCCCTGAGATCATGAAAAATCTCAAAGAAGAGTTTCTCCGCTCACGGCGAGGGGAGCTGATCTTCCAAGCACAGGGAGATAACTGCGCTTCATGGGTACGCCATTTCATCCAACGAAACTGGCCGGGGTTAGACATCGAACCGTACCAAACGCCATTCCAGGATCTCACCCTCCCGACGATCTTCATGCCCCTGATCTGGACTCGAAACTTTTTCCCCAATGATGCGATGTGGCATTGGTTCCGACGTAGCTTCTGCTCTCTCTTCGGCGCCCTCTCCTATCACCAGATGCCGCAAAGCGCAGGAGAGCCGCGAAAGATACGTCTCTTAGACAATCACGATTGGAGCCGGGGGATCCTTCAGATTCCTTCTCGTCTTTGGATAGAGCGTGACAGAGTCCTCGCCAGGGTCAATGATTATATGCAAGGACAGCTGGCAGCGAGGGGCATTAAACAGCAAGCTCCCATTGAAGCCCTCGCTCATTGCCCGGTTCATCTCGATGGTCACCACGACCTACATCAAAGCGAGCACCATCAAGCTCGTTTCCCTGCATGCCACCCGCTGTCTGCCCCGATCATCGCTCCCGTGGCACAATCAGCCTGTTATCAGTGAAAACTATACCGCTTCTTGTTCAAGAGTCGGCTTGACGCTTAAGAAAAAGCTTTGCTCGTATCAAGGAGCAGGGCTTTTCGCTTTAAAACCCGGGTTTTAAAGCCACCCCTTGCTAGACGCCGCGTCCTACAGTCCTCCTATCGACAGTAATGCCTCTTTTCCGTTACAAGTAAAATTAATTATGTATTTTTGAAGGAGGCCTTCATGTCGCTATCTAAGTCGCTGTTGCCGCTGTTTTTTTCCCTTACGCTCTCTGTCAGCTGGTTACTCGGGGCTCCCGCAGTAACACTGGTAAGCCCGAACTTCGGGCCTGCTGCTGGAGGAGAGACCGTCACCATTACAGGAACTGGGTTTACTGGCGTGACCGATGTGAAATTTGGTCCGACGTCGGGAACAATCGTCACTAGTTCTGACACGCAGATTACCGTACAAACACCACAGTCCGTTCCAGGAACGGTGCATATTTCTGTCACAGTAGGGGCGGACACCTCTCCTACCACACCAGCAGATCGGTATACCTACCAAGGAAATTGGTTCGCCTATGTAGCTGGCTCATACAGGCCGATACAGTCTCCCTCCACGCCCACGGCCTGGTACATAAACCTTGCCAACAACCAAATCGAGGGGGACATCACTCTTTTACAACAAGACGCCCCCCTGGGAATCGCCATTACACCAGATGGAAGGACCGTGTATGTTGGAGATCAGAGCAGCCAGGAAAAAGCAGCACAACCTAAAGGTACAAGCACATACGTAAATGCTATTGATGTCATTCTCAACACACCTACGGCTATTGAATGCAATGGTCACCTGAATAGCCTTTTTGTCGCAATTTCCCCAGACGGCACGACTGTTTACCCAACTTTCGGTGGTGAAAATAAAGTTGGTTTAATCGATGTTGCCACGCAGACCCTCACAGGAACGATCTCTTCTACAGGAGACAACCCAACAGGCATTGCCATTTCGCCTAATGGAAAAAAAATCTATGTTGCAGATGGCGGAGGACCTTCTGTCACTGTTTTTGAGGAAGGAGTCTTCTCAAAAACTATTCATCTATCCGGCCGCCCAACTCTCATTGCTATTACCCCAGACGGAAGCGAGGTATATGTAACTGCTAACTCTAACCAAATATATGTCATTGACACCTTGTCAGATGAACTGAAGCAGACTATCACTATACCTGGAATCCACAACTTTAGGGGAATAGCCATCTCCCCGGACGGCAGATTCGTGTATATATGTGATGCCGATTCAACGAACGTGTACCAAATTAACTGCTCCACAAAGCAAATAGAAAATACCATCGATTGCGACGCGTCATATCCTCGAGGAATTTTCATCGCTCCAGATGGGAAAACAGCATATGTTGTTGTCAACAACGACTTGCTTCCACGAACATACGCCGTCAAAGTCATCGACCTCACACAAAATCCACCTGTGGTCGTAGATACGATTTCCTTTCCGGCCACCGATTCATTTAATCAAATTTCCATCACACCAGACCCATCACCTGCTGCTGAGTTTTCGGTTACCGTTGGCGCAGCAGGATCACCGACGGCTTTTGATGCGTCACGATCTGTAACGGCGGTTGGAACGGTCGTCCAGTACGTTTGGAATTTTGGCGATGGCTCGCCAGAAGAGACAACAACAGCGCCCACGGTTTCCCATACCTACGCTCAAGGGGGAACATACACGGTAGGCCTGACGGTAACAAACTCCGCAGGAACCTCCGTGGCACAAACGTTCACTGGCCAGACGGTCAGCAATAACGGTTCGTTTGACAATGCTCATTTCGAACAGGTTATCACCATCCAATCGTCTTCCAGCCTCAAACGTCCTCACCATTTCCGTGGGAAGATCCATAAACATCATCACCACCTGAAACTAACAACAGAGTGGAAGCGAAGCCACTCATCAGGAAAGGTCAAGTATCAAATTTTTGAAGACCACAAAAAGATCTACACCACAAAAAAACTTCACTTCAAAAAGAGCCTGCATCCAAAAGACTATTACAAAGATCACCTCCACGACTATAAGAAGTTCCTCGAGCACCGCTATAGCGTTCGCGCTGTTAACCCCGCTGGTGCTAAAAGTCCATTTACCCACCTAGACATGGAGTGATCATCACTTCCTGATCTCCTGCTGTATGCCTCAACCCTTATCCGCTCTGGATAAGGGTTGAGGATCTATACCTCTTCTTATTCAATTTTTCAACATAGCCCAAGTTCAGCGACCTCCTCTCTAAGATCGCGATGAAGTTTGATGGATTCGCCACTACATTTTGAAATTCACAAAATTATTTTTTGCGACTTTAGAATTTGGGGCGACATCCCCAAG
>CAINFV010000057.1 GCA_903848235.1 Chlamydiia bacterium
GATATCGCCACAAGATTTCAGTCATCGCCGAGCTCGACAAGGTTCTCAAACTGCTTTTGTTAGAACAAAAACTGCCGGAGAGATATAGAGATCACGGATTAGTCGGCGACTATAAAGGCATGCGGGAATGCCATATTGAACCAGACGTCTTGGAGGTCTATTCAATAGACGAAAAAAATCATACTCTCTTTCTAGAACGAATCGGCGCACACTCTGAGTTATTTTAGCGCGCCATGAGACTATTCTCCACAATTGATTTATAATGTAGGCGATAAGCTCAGGACCATAGTGCGGCTT
Source organism: Chlamydiia bacterium (assembly GCA_903848235.1). Lineage (GTDB taxonomy): Bacteria > Chlamydiota > Chlamydiia > Chlamydiales > FEN-1388 > CAINFV01. The sequence goes on from CAINFV010000057.1 coordinate 298, forward strand.
CGGGAATCGAGACCGGTTTCAAGCAAAGCTTTAACAGGAATTTTCAGTCGATTCGTTTTTTGACGACGTGTGTATGTCTGCCGTCGACATCCGGCGGCAGACATACGAAGAAGACTACTCTTCTTTTTCTATTCTTTTTAACTCCAATTGTCCGACGCCTGACATCGCTTCACCACGAACACCAGGTCGTTTTATATATTTGAAGGTATGGAAGAAGACGGGGATAGCGGGAAACTCTTCCATAGCAAGTGCTTCTGCTTTTTTTAGGTAAGAATTTCTCTCTGTCGTGTCAAGACTCCTATCGGCACCGTCGAGGGACTGAATAAAATCAGGATGCTCCCATCCAGTGCTATTTAGCCCTCTTCCTTTGTACCGGAAGCCTTCGAGATTGTAGGATGGATCTTGGTACCAAGTATACCAGATGAACCACAGCAGCTGATAGTTCCCTGTATTCCAATTTTTCATCCATGTGCCCCAGTCTACAGCAAGAAGCTCTACCTTGATGCCAAGGCATTCTTGCAGCTGATGTTGCTCTGCCTCGGCAATTGCTCTGATGGTAGGGTCTGAGAAGTGGGTGATAACGATGGGAGGGTAGGTCTGCCGTGTATATCCAAGATCACTCATCCCCTCTTCGAATAACTTCCGCGCTGCCACAGGATTGTATTCAAAGCTAGGCTTGTCTAAGAGCGACATTGAGCGGGGAACCATGGTATAGGCAGGCGTCTCTCCCCCCTGAAGGAGTTTATCACAGAGCTCATCGCGGTTGATGGCGCAGGCGATGGCTTTTCGAATCTTCGTCGAGCGCAGGTGGGGGACTTCTGTCTGGCATAAGAACCAATGAATCCCACCGCTTGATGTTTTGATGAGTTGTCCTTTGCGGTTTAATTCATACACCATTTCTTGGGACATCCCTCCGAAACTATCGCCATACCAGTCGAGAGTACCCTCTTCGAACATATTATAGGCTGTCTGCGGATCTTCAACGATTGCAAAATGGATCCTTTCTGTTACTGGACTGTCGACATCACGATAGAAAGGGTTTTTTTCGATAGTGATATGCGACTTAATTTTGCGATCTTTGAGAATATAGGGGCCATTACAGACAAACTCTGGGTATACCCCTGCAGACCATTTTGGGTTTTCCTTTGCAACAGCACTGCATATTGGAGCAAAGATAGGAAGGGTGAGGAATTCTAAGAAATATGGTGCTGGATGTTCTAAGGTGAGTTCAAGGGTGAGCGGGTCAATAGCTCTGACCCCAAGTTCCTCAATGGAGCACTCATTGAGAAGCACTTTCTTCGAGTTTTTGATGAGGAAGAGAGCAAAAGAGCCTGTCGTCGATGTAGAGTGGTCTAAGATGCTCTTATATGTCCATTCAAAGTCATTGGCTGTAACGTCAAGACCGTTAGACCATTTGGAAGGGTGGAGGTGAAAGGTATATACTGTCTTGTCATCAGAAATGGAAACGGACTGCGCTACAGCGAGCTCTGGTTTGCCATTCTTATCAATCCTCATAAGCCCTTCAAAAAGCTCGCGGTTGACCTGAACGGCACGTCGATCATACCCTACCCTGGGATCTAAGGACGTAACGTCGGCTTGTAAGTAGAGATTGAGGTCTTTTGCCTTCTCCTTTGGCTTTGCTGGTGCTGTAGAACACCCTGTTGCTGCAATACATGTAAATGCCACTAACAACCATAAGGGAACAATAGATGTCGTCTTCATCGTTAACGATTACCTCCAGATACATTCGTTTTTCGGGGCACTGCTTGTGAGCTCTGGCTAGTTCTTGCAAGCCACTTCAATTCCATTAATCCTACCGGTGAGACGGCCTCTCCTATAATATCAGGAGCTTTTGCATAGCTTCCCATCTGATAGAAGATAGGAATCACTGGTAATTCATTCATGACAAGAGCTTCCGCCTGCTTGAAATACTCCTGTCGCTGCACTCTATCTTGTGTGGTGTCGGAGAGCTCAAGAAGTCGGATATACTCAGGGTTTTCCCATGCCGTTCCATTTATGCCGATATTCTTGTGCTTTATAAATTGGAGTGTGAATACAGGGTCGTGGCACCAGGCAAACCAGGATATCATCGCCATTTGAAAGTTCCCCTCAGAGTAGCGCTTCAAAAAGGTACTCCAGTCGAGAAGGCATGAGACGACCTGTATGTTAAGAACGCGCTTGAGCTGCTTTTGCACTATTTTCACGGTTGCCTTCACCGTAGGGTCGGACCAGTGGGTAATGACCAAACAGGGAAATGTGTTTTTTGTCATTCCTATCTCTGCTAGCCCTTCTTCAAAAAGACGGACTGCAGTTTCTGGTGCGTTGTCTTCAAAGGCCTTTGTACCAATCTGTGTCATGAAGCTAGGGAGGAGGGAGAAGGCGGGAGTTCGCAGTACTGCCTCGCAAATCTCTGCTCTATTGATGGCGTGGGCAATGGCCTTGCGAATCTTCAGAGATTGCAGATGGGGGATGTCAGTGCGGCATGCGAGTAACGTCGTTCCTCCTCCTTGCCGCTGAATTAAAGAGTTTCGCGACTGGTTTATGAGATATCCTTCGCGGGACATATTCCCACAGGGGTCTCCATACCAGTCAAGTTCGCCTAATTCGAACATGTGAAGCGCTTCCTGGGGGTCTTTGATGATGCGAAATGATAAACGCTCACTCTTTGCGCCATCAGAGTCCCAGTACAAAGGATTTTTTTCCAATACAATGTGCGCCTTTGGGGAATAGGCTTTTAGAATGAAGGGGCCATTACTCACATATTTAGGAAAGAGCTCTGATGACCAACGGGGGTTGGCGGTGGCACTGGATTTGCACACTGGGGAGTAGATAGGATTAGATGTAAGCTCCAGAAAATAGGGGACAGGGCGCTCAAGGGTGATTTCCAGCGTCCTTTTATCGCGTGCTACAATGCCGATGTCATCAGGGGAGCACTCGCCTCTGCTGGCTTTCTGTGCATTTTTGATGGAGAAGAAGGCATAGGAAAATGACGTTGAAAACGAGGGGGACAGTGCTGCCTTGATGGCCCATACAAAATCATCAGCGGTGAGTTCGGATCCATTTGACCACAGAGACTCTCTGAGGTGAAAGGTATATATCTTCTGATCCGCAGAAATAAAAACAGACTCTGCTACTCCGTATTCGACGTTGCCATCCTTCCCGATTCTCATGAGTCCTTCGTACAGCTCGCGGGTGATGATCTGCGTTCTCTTGTCGCCGCCGATCCTTGGATCAAAGGAGATGGGTGTTGACTGAAGGTAGAGCCGGATCTCATTCGTTGGCAACAGAGGGGGGTGAAGCAGAGAAATATCGTCAGCAGAGGGTTCTACAGTGGCATGGCATGGCTGAGAAAAGGTAGTCCATTTGAAGTCGACATTGCCAAGGTGTGAGACATAAATGTTGTCGACATGCTCATTTTTTAGATATCGAGAGTTGTAGTCAAAAACTGGGACTACGGGCATCTCATGCAATAGCATCTCTTCGGCGGTCTTGAGAAGGCTATTTCTGGTGGTGGTGTCCATCTCAAGATCTGCTTTGTCAAGGAGCCTGGCATACTCTTCTCCTGACCAGCGTGAGGAGTTCATAGAACTTGTCTTCGACCGAAAAATCCCTAGGCTATAGATGGGGTCTTTGTACCATGAGTACCAGACATGGCCGAGGATATCGTGCGACGTGCCGCCAAGCCTTTCGAAAAATTCATTCCAACTTAAAACATCTAAGACAAAAGATAAGCCAAAAGCCTTTTCCCAGGCATTAATGACAGCTCGTGCTATGGTCTTATGGGGCTCGCGATCGTAGACCACCATTGTCAGTGGTTTTAAAATAGAATCTGTAAGTCCCTGCTCTTCCATCCCCTCTTTAAACAACTTCTGAGCCATCTTAAGATCAAAGTCTAACGGACTTTGGCTGTCAAGTAATGAAAGGGAAGGAGGTAGGAGGCTATGGGATGCCCTTTCATCGCCGTATAGATGTTCTTTGATAATGGCGGGCCTGTTAAGGGCGTAGGACAATGCTCGTCGTACTTTCGCCGATCTAAATGGTGGATGCTGTACGTTGAAGTCATACCACTGCACGGCAGCCATGGGGTTTGTACGGACTCTTGGGTGGCGTTGTTTGAAGAGATAGAGCGGCATCTCTGATAGCGGCTCTCCAAGCCAATCCAGTTCTCCTTGCTCAAAGAGCTGGAGAGCTACTAGAGGATCTTCGATAACTTTGATGTCGATGTGTTTGATGGAAACTTTTTCTTTATCCCAATAGTGCTCGTTTTTCTCTAATTGAATGCCGCTGTTTTGACTCCATTTTGTTAGCTTAAATGGCCCATTGCAGACGTAGGTACGATCTCCAAAATAGGCCCATCCTGGGTGGTTTTTATCAATGTCTTTGCACAGCGGTGAGTAGATCCACAGGCAGCAAAGTTCGAGAAAATAGGGGCACGGCTTTTCGAGGTCTACGATGAGCACGCGGTCACTGATGGCACGTATGCCCAACGAGTCGGTAGCGAGTCTTCCTGCTTTCACAAGACGGGCATTGAGAATAGGGAGGAGGAGGTAGTCAAAGACTGTTTTAAAAGTTGGGTCAAGGATCTTTTTCCAGGCATATTCAAAGTCGTAGGCTGTGACGCGATTGCCATTAGTCCAATATGTTGGTCGCAGCGTAAAGGTATATGTCCTTCCGTCGTCGGAGATGAGCACTTCTTCTGCTATGGCATGGGTGGGATTCCCGGATTGATCTAGCCTCATGAGCCCTTCGTAGAGCATCTTGATAACAGTTCCTGACATCCTGTCAGTGCCAATGCGCGGGTCTAGGGAAGGAATTGGGCGAGAGAGGCTGAGACGAAGGGATTTTTTCTCTTTTGTCCTTTTCTTATCTCTGAGAAGCTCTTGGAGCCATTGTGTGACCTTCTCCCTCACATCGTGGTCCTGTGAGAGGAAGATGATGAAGCAAAACTGATGTCCGTCTGATGTTGTGTCGCACAACGCGAGTTCATTCTCTGCGAGATTAAAGTGCTGTTTTGCTGCAAACACCTCTTCTTTGACAAAAGATGGCGGGCACAAAAATCCGATGAAGACTTCTTTGGTATATTCTTCGACCAGAAAGTTCTTTGTTGCTTTGTGTCTTATTACTCTTCGAAGAGCGAGAAACTGCCTGAAGACGGTGACCACATGCTCTGGGCCGATGATATTTTTCATCAGCGTTGGCGATAGAGAATGAAACAGATTCTCAATGCGTGGGAGTTCTTTTTCTTCTTCCTTTGTCAGCAGTGGTTTGATGCTTTCTAATAGCTGATGTTGCTGGTAGATGAGCCCGCCGTTTAAATCTCTCACATTTCCAAAAGCGGTCTCTATGTGGTGGACAACAGATTCTCGCGCTTTTAAAAAGTCTACAGAACGATCGCGGCGCAAAAAATGGTCTTTATGGCACTCGACGAGAAAGACAATACCCTGTTTTACATGTTTTGTGCGCAGGGTGTCGATGACTGAAGACCGCAGTGGAACGCCCTTGGTGATAGGAGAGATGGCAAATGACGGAAGGGGCGTCTCTTCATCCCCCACTTTGACGCTTCTGACAAGCGTGACATGAAACTCCAGTGCTGTATCTGTCTGTCCTTGAAATTGAACGATGACTTGAGGGATGTCTTTTGCTGTTCGCAGTTGCTGGCTGAGTAACAGGAAGTTTCGCAATAGATCTTCTTCATTGTGCGGGATGTCGATGCGGCTCATGACCTGTTCGATAGATGCTGACAGCTCTTGCCCTAACTCGCGTTTGAGAGTTGCTATTTCAGCAGATGTCGGCAGGGAGCCGTCATTCTTTTCTACTTCCAGATACAAAGAGAGGGCTGGGCTATCGGAGTATCGATATACATAGAATGATCTGGGGACGGCTTCTAAAGAGGGGATACACCGTTTACATGCGAGGAGGATATGGCGATGGTCGAACTGCTCATAGGTAGACAGGGAATGCAGGGAGATGACAAGGCAGATGACATCCTTAGTGCCAAAGGGAAACTGCAGCTTTGACCGAAATACACGGTAGTAAAACCACTTTTCGTCCCCTGGTGCAGAAGAGCGGTGAGAGTGCTTTTCCTTGAGCCAGAGGTGCGAGCGAGGAAGTTTGAGCAGATGCGATGGTGTTCGAAGCTTATGAAAGTCATCGTCGATTGCGAGGAGAAACCGTTGTAATTCGTTGAGAAATGCTGAGGGCGTTGAGGAAGAAGGACGCGAGAGGGCGGCTGTTAACTCGTCTTTGAGAAGAGGCGATGACTTCTGAGGGATTGTTGCAAGAGCTGTCACCATCTGCTGGTAGACAGCAGGCTGTCTGATAGCAAGAAAGATCTGTTGGCGTATCAGGGAGGTCTGTGCGTTGAGAGAACAAGAGCCATTCTTCCGTAGACTATTGGCAACAAGAGGCTGATGTGGATGATAGGAAGGGCTTTCTCGTTCTAAGGCAACAGCGTTGTAGATGAAGAGAAAGGAGCGTGAGAGAAAGGCATCTACAGTAAACAGAATGCGAGAGATAGAAAACGATGATGGGATGGCTTCTGGTGGAAGCAGCGCAGAGATCAAATCGGGGCTGCAGCTCATCAGTTCAGGGGTGCTCTCAGTGATGCAGCTGACTTTTATGATGGACTGACCGTCATCGGATGAGGAGCAGAAGACAATAGGAAGTCCGGCCTGTAACTGGTGGAGGCCTCCTTGCACCATCTCCTCTATGAGTCCTTGATACTCACAGGCGCCCCCTCCAGAGATTGAGGCGGGGAAGGTGATGTGCACATCATTTTTTTCTCTGTGGCGGATGCCGAGGGGGTTGGGGGGAGCAGAAAAGAGATCAGCAGAAGGGATGATGCCTTCTTTGATGTGGTGAGGGGGAAGAGGTTCAGTGGTCGTCTTCTGTAGGTCCATCAGACGATATCTCGTATTATGTTCATCTCTTGAAAAAATCAGGTTTGTACGTTGATACATCAGGGGGCTGGTGAAGTCAATGGTTGTTTTGCGGGCAAACAGTCGTATAATTGTGGTGCTTTTCTACTCGAGATCTACTATTAGATCGTGCCTGATGCTGATTGTTGCGAAAATGATTTAATAGAAAACAATTAGAAAATTGCGCGAAAAAAGTTTGTTATAAAACTTCTATGGTGTCGCTGGACTCTTGCCTGTATATACAGGTTCTAATTGAAAGTTGCATACCTGCCATCGAAAAAGTCCGCATCTTCGAGTCGGTAAAAACAACCCCTACTTCCAGTAGCGGGTCTGTTTTTGCCGATCGAATCTGCGAACTTTTTCTTCGGCATCTATCCAACTTTCAAGTAGAAGCGGTATATGCGCAGCATTCTCAGTTCTGTAGTTTCAAACAGCGAGATGCCAGCAGCAATCTGCCATGCGATGGCTGAATTGCCAATTAGTGTAGGCAGTTGTTGTAAATAATTTGATAACAAAAAAAATATTTCTTATGTAAAGGTGGGGAAAAAAGACAGGGGATATGTATGAGCGAAACAATTCTGCCAGAACCACCGAAGTTAGCTGCTGTTTGGGAGGCTGCTAAAGCCGTGAGTTCGGAATTTAATCGAGATACACTCACTCGTGTTAACTGCGAACATGTTTTGGATGCATATACAGGAAAAACGCGATTACAGGCCGTTACAGGAAAACCGCAATTCCAGGAAGGTCCTGCTTTCGGCAAGCCGGAGCGGGACACCGGCTTTGATGCAGGGCCAGCGAGACAACTGGCTGAGAGAGTTATCCAGGAGCACTCGGGCCTGGAAGGGAAAGAACGTAAGGCGGCGCTTGGCATTGCGACGAGCATCAGGGGCTCGCGAAATTTTAGAGAGCTTTCTAGACAAACTCAAATTGACCTGGCAAAGGCAATTGCCACTATGCAAGAGGGTCCTGTGGCAAAATCACCTTTTTCTTGGATTGGAAGCGCATTTCGCACAGCGAAGGCGGTCCTATCTGTGCTCTTCCATCCGGTGAGCTGGGAGGAGGGATTATTAAAGATTCATGGCGCACAATATGACGGATATGAGTTAAAAACGTATAAATCACTCCCCGAGGACTTACGAAAGAACCCAACGTTTCTATTGGAAGCAATTGGCCGAGCGTCTAGGCTTTTGGATCATGTGGATGAATTTGAACTATCCGAGAGCGATAAGGTGGTTCTCCTCGCAGAGGTATGCAAACGAAAGTTCCCTGGTGTGGAGGAGGGTAAAACTTTGTTTGATATGCGACTAGATCTCAATAGTGATGCGAATAGAATATGGCAAGATGGCAATGCTCAAGCGAAGAAAGAATTCTGCTTTTCATTGAACGATAAACAGATCAAAGATTTATTGGCCCTTGTTCCCGGTTTTACTGTACGTCGGTTCCTCGATGAGCCTAGTCAAGGGCGCTACGATGCCGTTATGCGTGAAAAAGTGGGGGTAGGAACCGATAAATCTGTGGTATATGCGCTGTATAGGAAATTAAAAGGCGAGCTACCCAGAGATCAGCGGGAAGAAGCTATAAAAATGTTGCAGGAGGATTCAAAACAGCCTGATCGAGCGGATGATAAAGAGTATGTTTCTAAACTTAAAGAATTCCTGGGTGAAGAGAGGGAGGATTATTCGCTTATACTTGGTTTCGATCCTCAGGTTGCCGCTAAAGCTATAGAGCGGGGTGCGTCGACTGACTCGGTAAATACCAAGTTAGCGATTTTCTTGTTGAAAACGCTCAAAAGTGATGAAACATCTTCTGATGCAAAAGCGAATGCCCGAACGTTGCTTATTTCCCTTTGGCAAACTCTAAATTTTGAGCAAAAAAATTATGAGGCGGTGAACGAGATTGCGGTTGGATTGGCAGCGGACGCGGAGCTCCTTTCAAAGACACCTTCAGTCTTCCTTTCGGTGATCGTTGCTACTTTGAGGGCTTCACGTAAAGATCCCAATCCCAAATTGTCTGAAGTCAATTTAGAGAAATTGTTGGAGAAGATGTCTGAAAAGCAAAAAAGCGAACTTATTTGAGCGTTGGGAGAGCGGCTCTTTAGTTATACGGCCATCATCTTCAGGAGATTTTTTCTCATTGTAGTGGAGGGCCTGTTTCTAGGCCCTTCACTTCGTGTTCCACCGTTTACAATGACTGTTGAGGGATGGCTTGTGTTTCAAGGACGGGATGTCCTTTCCACGCAATCCACATAAGGGCCGCTACGTGGGGGACCGCTGCCAGAGCGATAAAGAGATCTGAATATCCCCAAAAGGTCGTCACATCCGAGATAGCGCCATAGAAGATGGCGACAGCACAGATGGCAAAATAGAGAGTAAGATGGCGACGTTGTGTCAGGAAGAGGAAACACTGACTTCCGTTGTAGGCGTTGCCGAGGACGGTGCCCACGGAAAAGAGAAACGCTGCAATGCCGACGATCGCTATTCCAGCCCATGAAAAATAGATCTCAAACGACCGTACCACCATCGAGATTCCAAGTGGCAGCGTCTGGTCTTGCCAGGTGTTGGTGATCAGCGCCACAAGTCCGCCAAGGATTGCTACCAGCCCCGCTGAGTAGATAGAGATCATGGCGATGATTCCTTGATGTGTTGGGTTGCTCGTCTGCGCCATAGAATGGGGGAATGTTTGTGTGCCAAGACCTGCCTCTGTGCAGTGAACACCCTTGAAGATTCCCCATCGCATTGCACTAGCAATTCCTCCGAGCAGCGTCCCGCTAGCAAAAGCACATGGAGAGACGCACGAAGAGCAGATGACGGAGAAGATACTCGGAAGCTTGTCAATGTTTGCTCCTATAATCCAGAGGCATCCTCCAACATAGAGAGTGAACATCACAGGAACGAGCTTTGCCGACAGGTCTGCAATCCACTGAATCCCTTTTCCAAGAAGAAGGAGGACGAAAAGAGCAAGAAAGAACCCGGTTGCCTCCTTAGGAATGTTTAATGGTGTGAAAAGCTGAGAGTCAAACAAAGCTGCCAGCTGGTTTGATTGAGCTCCGGACCATGCGGCAAGGAGGATGAAGGTGCAGAGGGCATACCACTTCGCAAGGGAGGAAGACACAAGGTCGCGCAGGTACTGCATCGGCCCTCCTTCGATGGTCCCGTTTGACAGTCGCTTTCTATGTGCTACACAAAGCGATACTTCAGTGAAGGTTGTGGCGGCGCCAAAAAGGCTTGCTAAGAGATAGCCAACCAGAGCGCCGGGCCCCCCGAGCTTGATGGCAATCACGGGTGAGATCATCGTGCCAAGGCCAAGGGTGGTCGACATGGCAGTAAAGAGGGCTCTTTTAGGGACCACAGTATGCGAGTCTTTCCCTGTTTCCTCCCGTTGAAACAAGGTGCGTATCATGACTGGGAGCGTGCGAATCTGTACAAACCGGGTTCGGATGCTCAAAAAAATACTTGCAGCTAGGAGAATAAGGGCAGCAAAAAATAAAATTTGATCAATATATGACATACAAAACCTAAGTTTTTGTCGTTTAGGAAATAGCTTTTATAATAAAAAGAGAGAAGTCAGTTACTGCTGTAACTGATTCTGGATGGATTGATTATTATTATTGAGGAGGGCGATGAGGGAGCAGAGCGTGGGCATAGAACACGTCTTCATGATAGAGCAAGAGAGCGGACAACACGGATCCATAAGGAGTCCTCCTTTGTTTTTTTCAAATGGCTGGGTTCCTGCAGGCAACACTGCCGCAGTTATGACATAAGTATCATGTGACTGAAATAATTAAGGCAAATACTTTTTTGATGGGTCTATTCGACACCTACGATAGTTTTGACAGGATCAGCGAGGTCATCTTGTCAAAATCCTCAGGCGCTCAATCATTGGTTTCACGCTTAGGGACCCATTGGGAGGGTTCGAGTAATCGGCTATCACATAATTAAGATAAGTACTATCTATGAGAGACGTTCCTGAATCGCCTCTTCGATATTTTTTGATCGTTCAAAAAATTGCTAGTATGATTTCTTTGTTGATACGTGGTTATTTTTAGGAGGCCACCTATGTCTCTGGACACAAGGATCACGTTAGTTCTTTCCGAGGGAGGGAATTCCTTCAGCTTAAAAAGCAGTGGTGCATCTACCTTTCCAGAACTAGAAGAAGTAGCATCTACCTTTCCGCAAGTAGAAGAAGCACTATCTTGTGTTACATCTAAACAGGTGCTTGCCTTTTTAGAGAAAATTAAGGGCTTACAGGTCGTTGAGTATCTGGCTTTTGCTCAGCACCACGAAAATGCTTCCGATGCCACCATGGCCGCCTTTCCATATCCAGAATCAGAAGACCTGCCGTGCAATCTAGATGACCTCATAGCCTCTGTGAAGTTAAATATTTTAGATGAGAATGAGTTCATGAGAATTGTAAAACGGAAAAAATGGTGTGTTCTTCACTAGCTCATCCAATGACGGCAAGGAGACCCATTCCTTCAGGAATGGGAGGAATTGCCGTCATTGGATGAGCACAAAGAGAATGCCCGAAAGATACTATGCTCTCTTCCTGTGGGAGATTTGTCTCCTGATGTGCAAAAGTTGCTTGTGGGTTGGTGCAGTACAGGACAAAATGCTCTTGGGAATGTTGAAGTCCCTGGGAAATTTGCCCGCTGAGGTGCAAATGAGTCTTATTGACAGACTAGGAATCGACAAAAAGTCCATTTCTCAATTGAAACCAGAGGAGGCTGCCAGCCTCTATATGACGTTAGTGGAAAAAGCGCTAGGTGACAAATCAGTCGACTCTAAGAAAAAAGTAAACTCGTTCTATATGAAAATGAGTATCGACCAAATGCGCGCTGCGAATGGACAAGTTGCCATTCGCTATGGGCAATTAACGGATGCAAAATCCAAGGATGATTTACTATCGACTATGCCTTTATTACAAAGTGAATTTGTGACGCATTTATTTCATTAAACAGAGTGAATGTGTTCTCTCTGTGTAGTTGTCCAACATATTCTTGCACAGTCTCTTAGTGAAACCTCTCAGGAAGGCCCAACAGGTCGCGGATAGCCTGCGTCGTTGTGTCACGCCCTGCAGCAGCAATAGCATCGGTGAGCGGAATTTTCTTCGGGCAGACACGAAGGCAGTTCTGGGCATTGCCGCAGCTGGCGATACCACCTCTTTCTTGGAGGAAGCGCGCTCGTTCTGGCTGGAGGATGCGTGCTGTGGGGTGGATAGAAAAGAGACGGTACTGCCCTATAGCAGCGGCGCCAATAAACGGAGAGTGAGAGTTGACTTGCGGGCACGCTTCTAGGCAGCAGCCACAGGTCATACATGTCGAATGGCGGTACATGACCTCCTGCTGTGTCTGTGTGACTTCAGGCCCAGAGCCCGCAGGATAGTAGCCATCAACAGGGACCCATGCCTGGAGATGTTTTAGATGCGTAAACATCATAGTACGGTCTACATACAGGTCGCGGATGAGAGGGAACTTCGTGAAGGGGGCGAGGGTGACGACAGGAGAGCCCGTCTCACGGACGATGGTATTGAGGATGGCGCTGCATGCCTGTCGCGGTATGCCGTTGATGAGCATGGAGCATGAGCCGCAGACCTCTTCTAAGCACCCAGACTCCCACACGACAGGAGTCGTCGGCATCCCATGGATGGTCACGGGGTTTTTTTGAATTTCCATGAGAGCTGAGATGACATTATACCTGGGTTTGAGTTCGAGATCGAACTGCTCCCAGTATTGCTGTCCTGGAACTCCACGGAAGATATTGAGTATGATCATTTCCATAACAACTCCTTACAGAGGCAGCACCAATGTTTCTGGGAGCCCCTCAAAATGGGGGACTACTTTGGCAGCGACCGTATAGTCGCGCTTTTGAGGTTTTATATACCGACAGTCAACAGGCTTATAGGTGATGATAGGAGTGTCGGGGCGGTACTCGGCAATAGTGGTCTTCAGCCAGTCGGTATCGTTGAGCTCTGGAAAGTCCGTCTTGAAATGGCCTCCACGGGATTCATTTCTAAGAAGCGCCCCTTTGGTAATGACAATGGCAATCTCGAGCATGCTTTCAAACTCATGGGCAAGCTGAAGCGTTTGGTTGATCGTCGCTGTTCCTTTATCACTGAGGGTGATATGAGCAAAGCGCTCTCTGATTTCATAGATCTTTTCAAGAGTCGCCGCTAGGTCGGCGTTATTTCTCTTCACAGTGACATTGCGGACAAGCCAGTCAGCCAGCTCTTCGTGCAGCTGATGGACATTTTCAGGTCCAGACCGTGCGATGAGCTCCTGCCGTTTTTTCTCTTCTATCGCTAGCGCGGCATTAAGATAGGAGGGGGATGTCGGGTCCTGAGGAAGCGCTGCTAGGTAGCGAGGTATCTCTTGTGCCGCAACAAGGCCGCCGAACATGGCGGAGAGAAGAGAGTTCGCCCCGAGGCGATTGGCACCATGGTATTCGAAGTCTGCTTCTCCCACGACAAAGCAGCCGGGGATATTCGTCATCTGGCGGTAGCGCGTCGCACGGTTGGCATCTTCTTGTGCTGGCCAGTCGACATAGGCGCCGCCCATCGTGTAGTGGACGCCGGGGAAGATACGCATGGGAGTGGTTTTTGGATCGTCGCCAGTGAATTTATGGTAGAGGTCAAGGACAGCTTCTAAGCGGTCGAGGTTGGCCTTCGGAAGATGGCGTACGTCAAGGAAAACCTGATTTTGGCCATCGATGCCAAGCCCCATCTCGCAGATGCGAAGGAGCTCGCGAGAAGCGATGTCTCTTGGAATGAGGTTTCCATAGGCAGGATAAAGCTCTTCGAGGAAATACCAAGGCTCTCCAGTGACACCGCAGGGGATAACATGGCCATCGGGCGTTGTGATCGTTTTGCTGCTGTCGCCATACGTCCAGATACGGCCTCCTTCTCCACGTACGGACTCAGAGATCAGCCTGAGCTTATCGGCACCAGGAATTGCCGTGGGGTGGATCTGGATGAACTCCCCATTGGCGTAGAGCATCCCTTGCATGAAGAGACGCCCTATAGCGGCTCCCGTGCTGGAGATAGAGTTGGTGGACTTCCTAAAGATCCCTCCAAGCCCTCCTGTTGCTATGACGACGACATCAGCTGCCATTGTCATCAGCTTGCCTGTGTAGATATCCTGCAGGACGATCCCCACAGCTCGTCCATGCTCATCCCTCGCTAGCCTTAAGAATTCATGATGCTCGTAGCGGGAGACCCTGTTTTTTGTCTCTTGGAAGCGCACCTGTTCGTCAAGGGTATAGACAACCTGCTGGCCTGTCGTAGATCCACAGAAGAGCGTCCTAGAATAGAGTGTCCCCCCGAAGCGCCGAGCATCGAGCTTGCCTTCTATGGTTCTGTTAAAAGGGCAGCCCATACGCGCGAGGAGTTCGAGCATATGAGGTGCTGTCATACACATCGTTACCACCGGCGGCTGGTCAGCGAAGAAAACCCCGCCTTTAATCGTCTCATAAGCGTGGATGAGGGGTGAGTCATCTTCATTTTTTGTGTTCAAGGCCGCATTCATCCCGCCCTGCGCACATACGGAATGCGATCGCTTGGCATTTGTCAGGCAGACGAGGTCTACATGGACCCCTTGTGCAGCAAGTTTCATCGTACAGGCAAGGCCTGACAGCCCACCGCCGACGACAATAGCATGGAACGGATTGTTCGAAGCCATAGATCCCCTTTTATGAATAGAGAGTAACCCAATAGGTAAGCCAGATGCTGGAAAGGCCTCCTGCCAAGAGGGCAGCCCCAAGCATCACTCCAATACCTCGTATGACACGGCGTCCGCCTTCGTTAAGTGGTATTCCCCATGAGATGGAAAATGTCCACAGCCCATTGGCAGCATGGAAAGCAGCAGCAGTGACGAAAACAGTGTATAGAGCACATATCCAGAGAATACGGAAGTTCTCACGGACGATAAGAAGACAGGCGGTGCCAAAGTCCTCACACAGCGCTGTCCACTGCACCTCTGTTGGCTGAAGGGAGGCGATGAACGCATGTGTTGACTTAAGGCGGTCTTTCTGTAGCTCTTCTGCAGCCTGCAATGAAGGGGTAAGAGCTCGTTGTATTTGGTGGTCTGCAGTGCGCATTCGAAGCTGTATGAAGGCGAGTAGAGGCGCTTGTGAGTCAGGGGTGATGAGAGTTGCCTTCAGGCGCGGCGATAGCGTGAGGAGGCCAGGATCTGCAGCAACGGGAATAGCGAACTTCGTACCAGGGGTGGAAGTGACTTCTTGAGGGCGCTGGAGGAACCGCATCGAGGTAACATGAGCGATAACGCCGAAGACAATGATGACGGCGGTGATGCGCTGCCAGGTGAAAGCGTGATTGCGACTGTAGCGTGTCAGGCTCGGCCGCGATCCATCGGAAGAAAATGAGTTATACCGTGCTTCGCAGAAATACAGGATGCCAAGAAGAATATGGATGCCAATAGGGACGGCGAGGAGGAAGAATTCGATGAAGTTTAAGTACGGCAGAGACTGGAGGAAATTCACAGCCCTGACAAAGCCCGAGCCCTGTTCTCCTATCAGCAGAGCAGACTCTGAATTTGTCATCATGTGCTCGGCTAAGAAGAGAATGAAAAAAAGCCCAGCGATAGAATGAAGACGCCGAAAGAGAAATGCCTTTGGCAGGCTCTTCGGAAGAGGCAGATTGTCATAAGGGTCATTTACCATATCGCATCCTCATGTCGTAGATTCGTAGGTACGCCATAGATATTCAAGATCGCCAGGGACAAACGACAGCCTTGGAATCTCATAGCTGATCTCTTCTGATAACTCCTGGCATACCTTCTCAATTCCTGTGATCAAATGAGCTTCTCTTCTTTCTGTCAATCCCGAAGTGGCAATAATTCGTTTTGAAATCAGAATAAATTTCTGAAGCTTTGCAGAAAGCTGTACCTTGTCAAGCAGGTCAGGAGCGACGATATTCCATTGGCTGCTCGACAGGGCGTCGAGTTCATCGATAAGAGTTCCTACAAGGGGAAGGCTTTCCTTCGCCTCCATTATTCGAAACCTCTTGACGATCTGCCCTGTTGCCGTAATCAGAAGAAGAATTCTGGCGAAGTTTTTAGTGTGAATAGCGTTGTCTAGCATTTTGCGATGGAATAAGAGAATAGAGAGCTTTTGAAATGCTGTGAACAGCTGTTCTTGGTCAAAACCGATTGCCTCAAGGGATTGCGAGAGCTGCGCTGTATCTTCCTGGAGAAAGTGAGCGATGGACGAAACATAAGGGTCAGCGCGCTGTGCTAAAAGATGTAGGTGGTTTGACAATGAGGAGATGATAGGAGGGACTTTAAGAAGCGTTTGTGGGAGGAGGTTTGTGATGGCATACCCCGATTCCATCCGCGCTTTTTTGTCGAGCAGTCCAAGCTCTACCACCAGCTCTTCTTCAATGCGTTGAATGGTGGATTCTATTTTCGAAATTTGGTTTTGCAGGCGTATGACAACAGGCTGGTCGAAAGACTCTACGAAGGGGAAGATAGAGAATACTTCGAGAAGAGAATCTATTCGCTCAGGTTCATAGGTCTTCACTGTCTGAATAGCTTTTGCAAAGAGCGTGACATCTCGCATCTGCTGCTCGATTTGGAGCAGATGTTCGATAAGAGGCTCCAAGTCTACGTGCGGAATCAGCGAGAGCTGGGGAAGAAGAGCACCGATAAGTCCGGTCCCCTCATCGTGTAGCCAATGGTCGACTGCCGCTGCGGCCTCTGCACCATGCTTTTCTTTTGTAGTATCGACAAACCGTTGGTACAGCGTCTGCCGCTTTCCACCCTGAATCTTTTCGATGGTGTCAAGCGTCCTTCCTATTGGTCTTATGAGGCGCGTTGCCCCCTCTTCGGTCGCATGGAGAAAAGCATAGTAGCGTGAATCTTTCCCACGAAGGAAGCGCTCGAGGTCCATCCACCAGTAGCGAAAGAGGATGTTGATAGATTCCGGGTCATAAGTGTCTTGGAACAGCTGATAGGGGGAGAGGAGCTTATAGAGGAAGCGGCAGACCCACTCACGGTCGATAACCGCTTTTTCGTTGAGATTGCCAGACAGCGATAGAAGGGACAGCGTTTGGTCTAGAAAGAGCAGTTGTGGAACTATCGCTGATCGAAGGTCTTTGAGCCGCAGCGACCGCGCTGTTAACTCCCCGCGTAGGAGTTTTACATCGACATCATAGATAGCACTGACGATGCCTTCAGAAAAGTCCGACAGCCCTGATTTCCCAAGAAGAAGCTTTTGGCAGTCTGTGTTTATTTTTTCAAGAAGCTCGTCTCTGACTCTGACGGTGGTACTTGCTAGATCTGGATAGGGAGTCTTTGTGCTTATTAACTCCCATCGTGCTGCGTAGAGCATCATTTTTAGGAATTCTGAGGTGCGTGTGAGCTCTCTGTTCTGGAGGATAAACTCCCGAAACTGGCTCTCTATCCTCGCTGATGTTATCTCGAGGCGCTCTCTCTCTTTTCCAATTCTTTTTTCGATGACATCGCTGTTAGTCTCGTCGAAGATGGTTTCTGGAATCTGTATAATGGCCAGTTGGCTGAGAAGAATTTTTGTCTGCTCTGCGAGGTCCTTTTTTTGTATAAAAGGCTCTATCAAGCCTTTGAGGCGCTGTGTCTCTTTTCGAATTTCAGTGATGATTTTTGTTCTGGTATCTGCTTTTTTGATAAGGGGTGTGTAGCATTCTTCACATTCTGCCAGACGATTGTTGATGAGCGTTGTAACCTTCCCTATATCTGGCTCCTGAAAGCATTGCATCAGAAATGAATCGTCAAGTGGGATCGGGGGGATGGCAGCTGCCGCGTCAATGAGATCATGGAAGATAAAAAAACGTGGGGAGCTGAGGGTGATAATACTGTTTTGCCGCTTGAGTTGAGCCGCCCTAACGGCTTTTTCAAGGAGGCTGATAACTTTGCGTTCATGATCTTTGTGAGAGAGGGCCTCATCAACGGAAAGTGACGAGGCAGCAATGTACTCTTCGATCTTCTCTTGTATGGCCTTATCGAGCGTCGATGTATCTGAGAACAGAGGAGGAGGTTGTTCGGGGGCGAGTGGCTCTTCAGGCTTCGGTGGAGGCGTCGGACTTACAGGAGGCAGAGGTTCGACGGCCACCTGTTTCTTTGGAGCTGAAAGCTCTTTTGCAGTGGCAAGGCTCCACTCGATGATCGATTTGCGCGTCTTCTCTTCTTTGTGAAGGGTCTCTTCTACTTTGCTCAGCCTCCGGCGGGCAAGTTTTTCATCTAGCAGAAAGCGTGTCGCAGTTGTCTTCGGGAGGAGGGCGGAGACAAAAGAATTAAATTCCTGTAGCGCTGCCAGTGGTGCGTTTTCGAACACCTTCCCCTTTCTTGCTATAAACTGCTCAAGGGGAAACTCATAGAGGAAAACCCTCCCTGAGGGAAACCCTATGCCAACGAAAAAGCCACACAGATAGCGCCATAGGGACCCCGGCCACATCGAAAGATCTGGATCTACGATGTGAAGGATGGTCTTGACGGTTTGTTTTCGATAATCTCTGGCTTTGACGGCCCCTTGGATCTCATCAATGAATGGCTTCCAAGAATTAGTCCTTTCCAGAAGACTTTTATTTTCCATAGCTGTTGGCCACATAAGAGCGATACGATCAAAAAAACTCCTTGAATCTCTACTATTGATGAGAGGAGAAATTTATTGGTAGAGGCTTTTTCTGAAGCGTCAATTCGATTCTTAAACAAGAGGCGGTGTAAATAAAGCCTTTGCGTTTGCGTATGAATTCCGGGCAACTTCTTCATAGCTGCATTTTTTCAGGGCGGCGATGACTTCAACAGTATATCGAAGATATGCCGGCTCGTTGCGTTGCCCTCGTTTTTGTTGAGGAGCAAGATATGGAGCATCAGTCTCGACGAGCAAGCGGTCAATCGGAAGAAAATGGGCGACATCTCTGAGAGACTCAGATTTTGGAAAGGTGACAATGCCGCTTAAAGAGATATACCAGCCGAGCTCTAAGAGAGCTCGTGCATGATCCTTGGTTCCTGTAAAACAATGAAGTACGCCGCGCACCCCATCACCTAGGTTGCGAAGAATGCCCAGCAATGTGGGGAAGGCATCACGGCAGTGTACAATGAGGGGAAGCTGTGTCTCTTTTGCCAGGAGGGCATACTTGAGGAATACCGCCTCTTGGATAGCAGCGCTTTCAGGGTTATGGAAGAATTCAAGTCCTGTCTCGCCGATTGCTGACAGCCGCCCTTCAACTGCTGCATCTCTGACAGTAGAAAAGAAGGGGTCTTCGGACCCTGAAACATCATGTGGTGTTGTCGCTGCAGCACAGTAGATGCAAATCCCCTGAGCATCCTGCTGGAGCTTCCACCCTGCGTTGAGTGATGGAAGGTCGGTTGCGACATTCATGATCGACGTGATGCCAGCGGAGCGCGCGCGGTCTAGCACCTTTGTCCTCTCTTCGTCATTGAATTGCTCGGAGGTCAGGTGAGCGTGTGAGTCGAAGACTGCTGCCTGAGGATTTATCATGAAGAAGCATCCTCTACGGCCTTAGCGATGATCTCCGGCGTGACAATTTCAGAGAGGAGCACAGGCTCTCTTTCATGCCTGAACAATCCATACACGGGAACCCCGTTTCTCCCAAGGGATCTGAGCATAGCGGTGATAGCAGGGTCGCCATTGGTCCAGTCAGCTTCTAACGCCACGATCTGATATTTTTGAAATGCCTCTACGACGGAAGGGGTTAAAAACGACAGCTTATTGGTCTGACATGTCAGACACCATTTGGCAGAAAACTCGACGAACACCGTATGGCCGAGGGAGAGCTCTCCATTGAGGCGCTCCTTTGAAAACGGCTCCCAATGAATTGTTTGTGGTTGAGGGATGGCTTTGTGAACCCACGGCATGATGCGAGGGTCGACGGAGGCGACGAGGATGAAAATACCAGCTATGAGGAAGAGAAGAGAGAACACTCTGCCTAGGAATCGGCAGAAGAAGGGTTTAACAGGGCTTCCCCAGTGGCCAAAGATCCACAGCCCAATGGACAGCAAGAGCAGGCTAGAAGCGACGGCGGTCAGCGAAAGAGATGGCACTTGGGCGGTTAATACCCAGAGCAGCCACGCTATTGTCGTCAGAAGGCAAAAACCAAAGAACTGTTTTAGCGTTACCATCCACGGGCCAGGGCGCGGCAGCAGACGGATGAGAATAGGAAATGCCGTGATCACCAGGAAGGGAAAAGCCATGCCGAAGCCAATGACAGAGAATAGAATCATCCCATCGATAGGCTCGAAGGTACTTGCAAATCCTAAGACAGATCCTAGAAGGGGGCCTGTGCATGGGGTAGCGACTAACGTGGCAAGAACACCACTGGAAAACGAGGCGAAAAATGAAGTAGTATCCCGATTTAAGGATTTTCCTACCTCGCCTTCTATTCCGGATGCCCATGAGGAGACGGACGTCCCTATTTCAAACACTCCGAAGAGGTTTAAGGAGAAGCAGAACAAGAGGATCGTTAGCAGTGTGACAAAGAGCGGGTTTTGCAGTTGAAATCCCCAGCCGATCTGTGTTCCTAGATATTCAAATAGGTATAAGCCGCCGGCAAGAATCCAAAATGTGGTTAGCACGCCAAAGGTAAAGAGCAGCCCGTGGGTGAACGTGCGAAGTCCTGGCAACATGCGGAAAGAAATAAGGTTGAGGATTTTGAGCCCTACAACAGGCAGCACACAGGGGGTGAAGTTTAAGAGGATACCGCCAAGAAAGGCCATCAGGATGATGATTTGCATGCCGCTGTTTGCATGCAAGGAGGTAAGCTCTTGTGCTACATCTGCCGGTTTCCATTGCGATTCTTGGCTTAAGGTAGGCCCCGGCCGTACAAAGGCAGCACTAGCATCCGATGTAAAAGGAATATGCAGCTCATAGCTGTTGACAATCTCTTTGTTGGTAGCAATAAGCTGTAGGATACCTACAAACTGTTTTTCTTTTATCAACTTGTCTTTAGCAGTTGGCAGAGAGTGTATAGAAAGCTCTAGTGTATTTCCCTCAATGGTCCAGACTGGAAGCTGGTCGACGGCGAAAACCCCTTCTGTCTCTGGGAAGAGGACGATGTTCTTTACCTGTTGTGTCATCTCCTTCGGAACAGGAATCTGAATGATTAGGTGGTCCTTGTCGATCGTCGCACCTCCTGTCTGCACAACGGTGGGGAGCCTGTTCTGTGCTTCGATGAGTGCGGGAAGTGTTGGAGGTGTTGGGGCAGAAGAGGAGACGGTGAATGAGAATTCATACTGCTGAGAGGAAGGGACGCAGCTGCCATCGCAGGCAAGCCAAAAGGCAGACAGAGTGATCGGATAGACGCCCTCTGCCATGTGCTCGTCAAATGTCATCGTCACGATCCACTGCGGGGTGTTTTCATACCCATAGAAGAATGACCCTGACCGCTCTAGAAGTTGAGGGGTAGGCCATGCCACTTCTTTTATCTGTATCCCCGGAGGAAGCTGCCAGTCGAAGGTCGGGCCAACGCCAACATTGCCAGGATTTTTCCAGTATAAATGCCATCCTGAATCTAGATAAAACTGAATCAGCCCTTGCACCTCGCTTCCGGGGCGGATGAGTTGTGTTGGGAAAATAAGGGCGAAATTCGCTGTTTGCGTGTTTATTCTAGTAGAGGAGGCGTCGCTGGCAGAAAGAGTAGGGGAAAAGCAACAGGAGCAGAGCAGGAGAATGGACGATATCAACCACTGAAGTCTATGAGGGACGAGGCGCGGGCCTTTCATACAGCACTCCTTACAAAAGTTGGGGGAACTGCAAACACACGGCGCATAGCTATTCGTGAGGATCTATACCACTTCCAATTGAAAGTTGGAGTTTTTTGCCGCGTTAAAGCCTCGATCTTTGATCCATCAAAAAACATCCAATAGTACACTATGGGGTGTTTTTTGATGGTCAAATCTCGAGCCTTTTCCGCGACAAAAACCCTCAACTTTCAATTGTCA
>CAINFV010000058.1 GCA_903848235.1 Chlamydiia bacterium
CGGCACAAACTCCAACAGATTTTCTCTGTGGTTCTCCAGATATTTTCGTACGGGCTCAATCCGATGGCGACACGCATTCTCTCGTAATAATAATTCATCGATCACGAATTGAAGGAGCTCTCTTCTGGTCTGATATGAAGGCCCAACCAATGAAAGAATATCGTTTTTCAGCCACCCAAAGAGAGTCTCTACGTCTTCTGCCAGAGAAAATGCCTTTTCCAAGGCAATTTCAGCCTGTTCAAGGCTCTGGAATAATGTTTGATGGTTCTGTTCCTGTTTCCATTTTCCCCTTGGACATTGGATTTTATGCCTGAGTTCCTCGACTATTTTGAGTGCGTCCGCCACTCGGTTGTCCAGATAGCAAATAAGCTTGTGCAATGGGTATAGGGCATGAAAAACATCGCCGTGGCAGGAAACCTCAGGCCATGCATCTTTTTGCCCTCTCCTTGCCGCAAGTCCGCCGTCAGCAACAGTGTGATTCGGCATAAGACATTGTTTCTCAGAGAGGTCTAAAAGCCGAACTCCCCATGTGTTGGCGTCACACGTGTCTTCCAGGCTGAGGAGATAGCAATACGTAGAGAATGTATCGCATCCTACTAAGACGGGATCGCCGGCCTGATAAATCTCATCATGAGCCCCCACTCTTATTTGAGAGAGGTTCTGATGGCGATTGATGTCTTTTGCTCTCTCGAGAGCGGTATAAACAATGTTGTGGACGGTTCCCTTTGATATCGGGTAATCGAATAGGTCTCGTAATATCTCCACGACTCCATCGTATGAACTATGGCCTATTAAAATCTGTCCGAGTACGAATTGGTGAATCCATTGCTTCGTAATAGGTAGGTGAAAAAGGACTGAATTGTCGTTGGCCCTCTCTTCAAAGGCTTGCGAAATGGCGCCACGAGCCTTCTCTTGTTGTTGATAAATGAACTTTCTGCTCACAGAGTAACTGTCCGCCATTTGTGAGATAGTGGCTTTTTTTCCCAAGGACAGAATCGCGATTTCTTGACGCTGAGCGGAGCCCAAGGAATGGGCGGCGAAGTTTTCTTTAAAGTTAAGGGATGTTTGTGCAGTAATGGATGCTGACATAGCTATTGATCCTGTAAACGGTTTGTGGATAAATGTTATACAGAAAAATTGATTGCTATGTCACCTTTTTTCGGAAAATGTTACCCGCTTTTGAACGGAGTCAATTTCTCGATTAGCGTTGCGATATAGAAAATGTGATCCAGCGCCTGCCGTATGAGAAAGCGGTGGTGGGGGGTAACACGCCCCGTCAGAGCCTTTATAAAATCCTCTTCCGATTTTTTGACATTGCCAACAATGTGCTTCACAAGATTCTTTGGATCAGTTTCTCCCTTGGCTAGATCCTCAATGATGCTACTGCCCGTCGTTCCAAAAACGTCGCTGAGGACAGACGAAAGCTTGATGTTTGCCGTCTCTAATATTTTAATGATCCTATTTTTTTCGGAGGCCATCGATCCCACAAGCTTGCTACGATAGCGAGTAAGGTCTCTGAGATTACGCATGTCTTCAGGAGGAATGAAGTTGCGTTCAAGTAGTCCCGACTTCAAAAGCTTACACAGCCATTCACTGTCCTTGATATCTGTCTTACGGCCAGGGACGTTTTTGACGTGTCTCGCATTAACCAGCATGAGGTCAAGGTGTTCTTCAACAGCCAAAATGTTAAATACAGGCTTCCAATACACTCCTGTGCTCTCTATGGCCACGCGGGTAATTTCGTGTTCCTTAAGCCACGCTCCAAAGGCCTGAATATCTCCTGTGAATGTCGCAAACTGACGAATCTTTTTGATCATATTCTTTCCGCTTCCGATCATAATACAAGCCGTCAGGCTTTCCTTGTGCACATCAACGCCACAGCACCTATCAAGCATTTCTTCCATACAGACACTCCTTCGCCAAAATTTAGGATCAAAAAGAGCTGATGATAATAAAAGTTCGGATGATTGGCAGCAAAATTTTGAACCTACGCCAGCACAGACGGGCCTTGAGTCGATATGGAATGATGCAAATCGGAATAGCCATTAACAGGGGGCGCGTACCTGGAGAAGCCCTGTAATACACTCAGAACCCGTTTTCATAGATTCTTGTGAATCGACGAAGTCATTCATGAAGGTTTTCTCCAGTTTCCCCAAC
>CAINFV010000059.1 GCA_903848235.1 Chlamydiia bacterium
ATCGGCGCTATTGGTGCTGCAGAGACGCATCTGATTGTCTTAGAGAACCCACAGCTTATATCAAAGCGTGTCCTTGAAAAAGGGCTTGATGCACAGACCGCTTTTGAAATCCTGTCGATTGATATTGCTGATGTGGTGATAGGTGAAAATATTGGAGCCAAACTTCGTGCTGACAAAGCAGAGTCTGACAAGCGCATTGCCCAAGCGAAAGCTGAAGAGCGACGAGCAATGGCCGTTGCCATGGAACAAGAAAACAGCGCGGAGGTAAAGGCAAAAGAGGCGAAATTAATCGAAGCTCAAGCGGCAATACCACATGCCATGGCAGATGCTTTAAAGAATGGGCGTCTTGGCGTGATGGACTATTATCGCTTAGAAAACCTCCAGGCTGATACGAAGATGCGTAAAGATATTGGACGCCCGGTAGAAGGGGCATAGCGACGAATGGAAAAGGTCTTTGGAGATTTCTTCGAGTTCATTGTATTTTTGGTTGTGTTTGTTTTCCTCTTGTTTCCAAGGAAGAAGAAAAGGCAAACACATCAAGAAGAAGAGCCTCAGAGCTTATCTCAGACAGTCTCTCCTCCGCAGAGCCCTTTAAAGGAAGGCCTTCTCTCTGCAGTTGAGCTGCGCTCGTCAGTTGAAAAAGGTGAAGTTCAGTCTGAGATAGAGACGCGTCATCTCCATGGACTGTTGCTAGAGGGCGCGTCGAACACAGCTGTCCCTCATGGCCATGGCAAAAGGATGAAGGGCAGGCAGCTTCTTCTTTCATATGAGGCTTTTTCGCTTCCACTCTCACTACGGCCTCCTCGGGTATGAGGAGGCTCCTGGCGGATCGGCTGAAGGCGGTTCAGGAGAGGATGCGAGATGCTCTTGTGCAGGCACACCGTCCTGAAGATAGCGCTCGTCTTGTCGCTGTTACCAAATATCAGCCTATAGAGCTCCTTCTGGAGCTGTATGCTCTTGGGGTACGAGAGATGGGAGAGAGTAGAGTTGCGGAGGCTCTTGTGAAGATGGAGCTTCTTCCTCGTGATATCTCGTGGCATCTCATAGGTACATTACAGCAAAATAAAGTGCCGAAGGTCGTTGGGAATTTTTCATATATTCATTCTGTAGATTCAATGGATCTTGCCAGGAAGCTCTCTGCAAAAGGTGAGGAGATAAAGATAGATATTCCTGTTTTTGTGCAGGTAAATCCTCTCGGTGAGATGACAAAACATGGGTTTTCGTGTGAAGGGCTCGTAGATTTGGTGGGGGAGATGTCGTTATTGCCGTCTCTTTCTATCAGAGGGCTGATGACCATGGCTCCGCGACTTGAGTTAGGAGAAAAGGCAGTACATCAAACCTTCGGCCGCCTCCAAGAGCTTTTTTTTGATCTTCAGTCAACGGTGTTCTCCGGTGCTTCGGATTTTAGGGAACTCTCTATGGGGATGAGTCAAGATTTCGAGATTGCAATTCGCTATGGGGCAACGGTAATCAGGGTAGGATCTCTTCTGTTTTGACGAGGTAGACAGGTTCGGAATCCGATGACGGTTTTTTGTTTACTGACCCACTCAGCTCCTTACATAAGTCGTTAGCTCTGGAGGCTTTTGCAAAACTAGTGGCCGAGCAGAGCGCGCCCGCTAGTTTTGCGAAAGCCACTTTGGGTTTTAGATTTCAAAGAACAGGTCTACTCGAATCTTACGAATCGGATCGTCAACTGTTACCGTCACGATTCCAATTCCTTGGTCATCAATCTGGTGAATGACACTTCCATCATCGGGAATTGTTTTGCGAGGATCTATTTCACCAGGGAAAAGTTCGACACCTTCTTCCTCGTCTTGACAGAGAAAAAATCGATTTCTCGCGTAGTTTTGACGTAATGTCGAAGGCGCTTGTTGGGAAAAGGTATAATGAAATATCTCCCCCGTGTATCGATTCCGCCCAACGGTGACCACTCCTTTTTCAAACCGTCGAGAGTCATCATACCACGTAGCTTCACTGGGAAGGTAGTAGCTCTCCTTAA
>CAINFV010000060.1 GCA_903848235.1 Chlamydiia bacterium
AAAAACCCTACCTTCCATAATATAACAAATTAAGCAAAGTATACTTTACTTAAACGGCAAATTCAGGAGAAGTAGACATGAGGGTGCCCAAGGAAGAGCTCTTCACTATCCTTTCCCAGTTCAATCCCTGGTGGAGGGGGGAAAAAGTCCCGGATCTACCTACATGGTGCCGAGCGATTTTTCGTGAATTGCTGCTATGGATAGAAAATCCACCTGCAGCAAGAGCCGTCTTGCTCTCAGGCCCAAGACAGGTAGGGAAAACCACCCTCTTACTCCAAACAATTCAAAAACTCGTTGAATCTGGAGTTCCTCCCGCCAATATCCTCTATGCAACATTCGATCATCCAGTCTTAAAGCTTGCAGGCCTTGACACAGTTTTGGAAGCCTGGCGGGAACTCGAACCCAAGGCTGAAGGACCTGAATACTTATTCCTCGACGAAGCCCTGTTCATTAAAAACATAGAAACTTGGGTTAAACATGAGATAGATTTCTTCAAGACAAGGCGAATTGTATTTACTGGTTCCGCGACACCACTCCTGCAAGCCGATCAAGAATCCGGTGTAGGACGTTGGCATTCACTGCGCATATCAACTCTTTCATTTTATGAATATCTACAGATCAGGAAGACTAATCTCCCAAGCATTCCTCAGGTATCCTCAGTGGCTGAACTATTTGAATACAACTCTTCAGAACTATATAAACTGACCGAGGCTACCATCCCTCTCATAGGACATTTTCACGAATATCTCGTCCGGGGAGGCTTCCCTCAAACAGCACTTGTAGACAGCATTACACAAGCTCAAAAACTTCTCAGAGAAGATATTATTGAAAAAGTTCTAAAACGAGACATGACAGCACTGTTTGGCGTACGGAGAATTCTCGAACTTGAACTGCTGTTCATATACCTTTGCATGCACGACGGAGGAATTCAAGACACAACAACCATTGCCAAAGAATTGGGCATCGCCAAACAAACAGTACACAATTTTATCGATCTTTTGGAATCCACCTACCTCATCTACCGTCTTCCCACATTTGGGTATGGAAAGGAAGTGCTCCGCGCAAGGAATAAAATCTACCTCACTGATCCAGCAATCGCCCCAGCAATCCTATTGAAAGGCAAAACGATACTCGAGGATTCACATGCACTTGGCCAATGTGTTGAGACAGCCATTATTGGACACCTCTTCTCACATTGCTCATCTCGCCAAGCTCGATTCAGCTACTGGCGCAGTCACAAGGAAAAAGAGGTTGATTTGATTGTGGAGATGAATGGAACTCTCATCCCTTTTGAAGTTAAATACCAGTCACAACACATTCAGGAGCGAGACGTACCTGGACTCACTGATCTGTGCAGGCAAAAACCATCCATTCAAGAAGCCTATGTACTAACAAAAGCGCCACAGGATATAGGCAAAATGGAAACCGCATCGACTGACACAAGATACGCGCGTATTCCTGCAGCTTTGTTCTGTTATTGGCTTGGTGCTGCCGACTTCGCCCAGAAAAACATCTTGCTGCGTTCGCCCTAGGACGGATGCTCGGGGCCGGACTCGAACCGGCACGGGGTTGCCCCCAGGGGATTTTAAGTTCGAAGTCCCTTCAGAACATCACGTACTACTGCCTGACAACACAGAGAGAAAGACACCCAGCTTCTAAAAATAAAATCACCGCACCCAATACATAAGAGCTGGATTACCCTCGTGGAAAGGTACCTAAGAGTGAAACTAAAGACAGTAAGAGATT
>CAINFV010000061.1 GCA_903848235.1 Chlamydiia bacterium
CCGTGCCAGAGGTAGCGCCTATCGCTATTGATGACTTCCGTCGTGTGACAATGGAAGTCGTGGAGATTGTGAAGGCAGAGCTGGTGCCTAACAGCCAGAAGCTCTTGCTGCTTCATGTCCTCACACGTCAAGGGCCTCTGCAGATCGTCTCTGGCATTGCCCAAGCATTTCGACCAGAAGAGCTGATCGGAAAGCGTGTGGTAGCCTGCACCAACCTCAAGCCGTGCCGCATCAAGGGAGTCGAGAGCCAGGGGATGATTCTGACAGCAGAAGGGCCGAACAAAGCTCTCACACTATTGGAAGTGGCCTCTGGGGAAGTAGGGTCGTTGATTTCCTGATATTCGCACTTGGAAATTTTAACAAGCGACTAGCTTTTCAAGCTGTAGCGGCTCATTTCCTCGCTTAAAAATCTTAGATAGTGTTACCATGAAACTAGTCAGACTAGTCAGGAGGATCGGCATAGATATGTCTTCATCAGATAGAGGCCAAACATATTGGCAAACGCAAAAAGCAAAGGCTGAATTTTCGCAACTGTTGAGAGATTCTCAAAAAAAGGGCGATCAAATCATTACCTACCATAATCAACCTGTTGCAGTACTAATTTCTAAAAAACGCTACGATCAGCTTACGAGACAAGAAAGTTCATTGTTGGAATTTTTTCAGAAAGCACCTTTACCAGATTTGAATATCGAAATTAAAAGAAGTAAAGATTTGCCTAGGGATGTTGCCATATGACATACCTCCTTGATACATGCATACTATCAAAATTACGCAAGATTTCAAAAAGCAAGGACCAAATCCTTCAGGAATGGGTCGTGAAGCATGTTGAAGAACAATATTTTTTAAGCGTTTTGACTATTGGAGAAATTCAGCAAGGAATTAGTAAGTTAAAGGACGATAAACAAAAGCGTATTCTGGAGGACTGGCTCAATGAAGTTCTCTTCCGGTTTGAAAGCAGAATATTACCTATTGATTCCAGAGTCGCTGCGAAATGGGGGGATTTGTCCGGTGCCTCCTTAAAAAGGGGTTTACCACAACCCGTTATAGACTGTCTCATAGCCTCCACTGCCATCGTACATGATCTTACTTTAGTAACTGAAAACATCAAAGATTTTGCGCAGAATGACGAACTTAAAATTTTCAATCCATGGGAATAGTTTTCTAACATAGGTAAAAACGAGGCAAGGGCCACCTCTAGGGCGGGGTCGTTCGAAGGGGCACTGGCCTGGCGATAAAATGTGCAGCCCGAAAAAGCATACGTATGTGATCCTACCAAAATTCACCCGACCAGCAAGGCGATCAATGGAATCCGTAGCACCATCATACGGATGATCGCCCATGGATGGAACGCATGGCGGTTTGTAGATTCGTCCATCGTAGATCGGCGTTTTCTTGATGCACGGCGATGGCAATCGCCTTTGTGCTTCCACAGAGGATGACAAGTTTTTTTCCGCGTGTGACAGCTGTATAGAGGAGTTTGCGATTCAGTAATTTAAAATGCTGAGTGTGGATAGGAATGACGACGCAGGGGCATTCACTCCCTTGATACTTGTGAACGGAGACAGCCCAGGCGAGTGAGAGCTCATCGAGATCTGCGCCATCATAGATAACATGGCTGTCGTCGAACTCCACACAGACAGTCCCTGTTTCAGCATTGACCTCGCGCACGAAGCCGATGTCTCCATTGTAGACGTCTTTTTGGTAGTTGTTCCTCAGCTGTATCACCTTATCATTGAGCAGCAATGACCCTATTTTCCCAGTGCCTTGCGAGAAAAACGTCTGTAGATCCATGTTGATCTGCTCAATGCCGCATTCTCCGCGTCGCATCGGGGCGAGCACCTGGATCTCTTTTCGTGGGTCGAAGCCGAACTTCTCTGGAATGCGCTTTGTGACGAGGTCGAGGAGGCAGGTGCGGATATCGCGAGGTTCTGTAGCAGAAAAAAAGAAAAAATCACCACGGTCATTCTTCAAAAATGGCATCTCTCCACGGTTTATGCGATGCGCATTTTCAATGATCTTTGAGTGCCGTGCTTGGCGAAAGATCTCCGTAAGACGCACGGTCGGTATCGCAGTGCTTTCGATAAGGTCTTTTAACACAGAGCCAGGGCCTATGCTCGGCAGCTGATCGACATCGCCGACAAGCAGCACACGAGCATGGCTAGGCACAGCCTCGAAGAGACAGTGTGCTAGGTGAGTGTCTACCATGCTCACCTCATCGACGATGAGCAGGTCGCAGAGAATGGGGTTGGAAGCATTATGGTCGAAGGCGCCGCTGCTGGGATTAAACTTCAGGAGGCGATGGATGGTCTGGCTATAGTGTCCTGCCATCTCCTGAAGGCGTTTTGCAGCACGTCCTGTAGGGGCTACGGTGACGATATGCTTTGTCAATTTCGAAAGTATCGTGACGATAGCTCGCGTGATGGTGCTCTTTCCTGTCCCTGGCCCACCAGTGAGAATGGTAACCTTGTTCTTCAGGGCGGCAGCAATAGCCTCTTTTTGTTTCTCGGCAAACTGAATATGCAGCGTCTCCCCAGCCCAGACTATAGCTTTTTCAATATCAACGTCACGCAAGTGGCAGGCATTTTTCAGAAGGCGATGGAGGTTTAAGGCGATGGAGCGCTCACATGAAAAAAGCTTTTTGAGGGCGAGATGGAGCACTGCCTCGACAGTAGGGGAGAAGAGTACGAGGTCTCCTCTTTTAAACCCTTCTGTGATTCGTTGCTGTATCAGAGATGAAGGAATGGCAAGCCTCTCTTCGGCTTTTATAAGAAACTGCTCTACAGGAACGCAGGTATGCCCCTCGACGGACATCTCCCAGAGGAAGTATTCAATGGCGGCATCCACACGAACATCGGACTGAGGATCTATGCCAAGACGCTCTGCAATGGCATCGGCGACACGAAAGCCAATGCCATGGATTTCTTTTGCCAGCTGATATGGGTTTTTTTTGATGACCTGGATGGCGTTGCTTCCCCATTTCTTGAGGATTTTCAGGGCCATCGATTGAGAAATACCCCAGTCACAGAGAATGACAAACAGCTCTTGTTGTTCGGTGCGAGACTTCCAGCATTCGATGATCTCGTCGGCGCGCCGTTTCCCAAGACCTTGGATTTCGTACAGACGCTCCGGCTCTTGGTCTAGGATAGAAAATGTCTGTTTTCCAAAGCGTTGTACAATACGTTCTGCAAAGACAGGGCCTATCCCTTTTAAAAAGCCAGAGGCTATAAGACGTTGGATTGATGAGGGGTCGGTCGGCAGTTCGTAGGATACTTTTTGAACTGAGAATTGCTTCCCGTGTTTTGGATCTATCATCCAACTGCCAGTACATCGGACCTGTTGACCGACTTGGATCATAGGCATATACCCGACGATCGCTACTTCGCGGCTAGCCTTCGGAGTGAGGAGCTTTGCTACGGTAAACGCTGAGGTAGGGTCTTGATATGTCAGCCGCAATACTTCCCCGGTGATTGTCTCTTCATCGGTGCCCATAGCATCTTCCTTATTAGCCATCAGAAAAAAGAGTCTAGCAGGATTGCAAATCAGAGAACAGAAATTCATATGTGATATACTCTGGACTTTGTCCTCTAGGCTGCGAGTTTTACACAAAAAAAGGACCTATGGCGCGATTTACGAAAGAGAGCGTACAACGCCTTCGAGAGGCTGTTGACATTGTAGACCTCATCACACGGTATGTTCCTCTAAAGCGTGCTGGAACGACGTTTAAGGGGCTATGCCCATTTCATGATGAGAAGACTCCCTCTTTTACTGTTAACAAAGCATCACGCCATTTTCACTGTTTTGGCTGCGGCGCCCATGGTGATGCGGTAGCATTTTTGATGCAGCATGAGCGGTTTGAATTCAAACAGGCCCTCGAATTCTTGTCAGAACGCTTTGGCGTGGCGCTAGAAGCTGAAATTGGTGATGTTGATGAAAAAGGGGCCTCCAAGGCACGCCTTCGACAAGTCAATGAGGCGGCAGGGCGGTTTTTCCATGCCTTTTTGCTCCATGCTGATGAAGCAGAAGGGGCACGAGGATACCTCGCAAAGAGAGGTTTTTCCCTCGCCTTTTTGCAGGCCTTTCTGATTGGCTATGCACCCCAACATCAAGGGGCTCTGCGAAAATTTCTTCAGTCATCAGGGTTTTCTGAGGAGGAAATGGAGCAGGCAGGACTGTTGTCACGTCATGACAATCGTGTGCGGGAATTTTTCTCGGAGAGAATCACCTTTCCAATCCTTGATGCCATTGGTCATACCATTGGCTTTTCGGCAAGAAAATGGCGTGAAGAGACCTATGGTGGGAAATACATTAACACCCACGAGACACAGCTTTTTAAAAAGTCTAGGGTGTTGTTTGGGTTATTCTACTCGAAGAAGCGCATGATGAAAGACCGTATCGCCTGCATTGTCGAAGGTCAGGTAGATGCTCTGAGGTTGGTTGAGGCAGGATTTGATTTTACGGTCGCCAGTCTTGGCACCGCATTTGGCATTCCCCATGTAGAACAGCTCAAGGCGATGGGCGTCGAAGAGGTCTATCTGACCTTTGACCAGGACGAGGCAGGGTTGCTGAGTGCTGAAAAGGCAGGCCACCTGTTGATGAAGAAGGGGATCGGCGTTCGGGTGGTGCTTTTCTCTGATGCAAAGGATCCTGATGAGCTTCTTCAGAAAAAGGGAAAGGGGGCTTTCTTTCAAGCGTTGACAGGAGCTATGGATTATCTTCCATTCTTGATTGCCCGCGCCAAGGCATCGAACAACTGGTCATCCCCGCGAGAAAAAGATAAGGCTGTCCGCCTTATCGAAGAGAAGATTCGTGAGTGGGAGAACCCGATTCTTGTCTATGAGACCCTCAAGCAGCTGAGCTCCCTGGCAGGGGTTCCTGAAAGTCTACTCAATATTGGAGCAGCACCTAGTGTGACAGCCATGAATCCTCACCCCCTTCCTGCCTTTCATACGGAAGCTACAGAGGCAGATCTGATGTTAGAGCTTGATCTTGTACGGTGGCTGGTTTTTGCAGGCCCTGAGAGTGAACAGCTTGTACAGTGCTGCCGCATTCACCTTGAAAGTGATGATTTTAGCCATGAAGTACCCCGTCAGCTCTTTTGTCTTGCACTAGAGCGGCTGCAACGCGGGGAGAGGCCTGATTTCATGAGCTTTGCTGGAGACGTGGATATAGAATCTGTGTCCGCTGCTTTTAAGACATTGCTCTTGAGGCGTCAGCGTATCGAAAAGGCATTGCCCATGGCTTCTGAGAGTATGAAAAAGATAAAAGAGAGAAATTGGCTGAAGAAGAGGGAGGAGATCCGAAAAAAAATGGAAGACCCTGCAATCAGCGAGGATGAACTGATTCAATTGGCGCATCGCTTTGACGAACTGACGAAAAATCCCCCCGTCATCCCTTCTCTGCTCAATTAAGGTGCTGGAAGTTTTACGTATCTTCAGAAAGCTTTTGTTCTAAATGCACCCATTCGTCAAGAGAGAGTCGTTTCATCTCACCATGAAGGACATTGCCTGTGCATATCTTGTAGAGGAGGTACGGAGCCCCACATTCAGTACATGTCGTGCCCCCTCCAAAGGAACACGATTTCTTTCGTGCCCATAGGTCTAAGCAAAAGGAGAGCTCTTCTCTGGCGACATCTTTAGCATCTTTCATTCAGAGACCCCCGAAGTATCGCCGCCTCCATCCACGAGCTTTCTCGTGTCAGCAAAGGCAGCACAAAGCCCAATACTGCGTCGCAATAACGACAAGCGGTTGTGACAGACTTCCGGATCATCGGCCAATACTTTTACCTCACAGAAGAGAATG
Organism: Chlamydiia bacterium; assembly: GCA_903848235.1. Classification (GTDB taxonomy): domain Bacteria; phylum Chlamydiota; class Chlamydiia; order Chlamydiales; family FEN-1388; genus CAINFV01. The sequence goes on from CAINFV010000061.1 coordinate 5,800, forward strand.
TCAATTGGCTCCCGAAGCGTTAGCAAGGTTGATAGAAAATCTTTCCATTTGTGGGACAGAGCATACTCGGTGCACAATTTTTCTGCATGTTCAAGAATAGTATAGAGATTTTTTTCGGATGCAGCAGTGAGTTTTGCCGAGTTGATATGAGGGACCATCGCGAGATCGACTTGGCCTAAGCACCGTTTGAGCACCTCGAGAAATGCCGAGAAGGCAGGTGCTGAGTGCTGAAGCTCGCGCAACGCTTGTACGCGGAGGAGGGCATCATAGAGGTCATCAGATTGGCTTGCAAAAACTGCGTCGATAGTTTCCTTTCGCATGCCAAGATCGACGAATAAAGCACGTGCCCGCGCGACTACAAAGGAGCACAGCTCGGCAATAATCGCAGGCCGATCTCCATGGAGTAATGACGGAGGGAATAGAGCAAGCGTTTTTGAAAATGTCTCGTGGAGGGGGAGATGGATGCCATGTGCGAGGATAATGCGGATAACACCAATCGCCTGTCGTCGTAAGGCATATGGATCGCTTGATGATGTGGGCTTGAGGCCAAGAGCGAAAAAGCCAGTGAGCGTGTCGAACTTATCTGCTAACGCAAGAAGCGTTCCTTCCGGGGTGCTCGGCAGGGCGCCTTCTTCTTGTTTCGGCAGCCAGTGTTCGCGTATCGCCATGGCGATAGAAGAAGGAAGCCCTTGTTCTGCAGCGAGCAAACTGCCAATGATGCCTTGCAACTCTGGAAATTCACCGACTACTTGTGAGGCAAGGTCTGATTTGGACAGGCGCGCTGCTTCCAACGTCTGGTCGAGGTGAGATGAGGGGACAAAGCAGTGCAAGGATCGGGCGAGGGCTTCTAGGCGCTCGGTTTTTTGGTACACGCTGCCTAAGTCTTTTTGATAGACAATGGTACGCAGTTTATCTCGAAGATTGGCAAGGGGAACCTTGACATCTTCCTTCCATAAGAAGCTTCCGTCCGAGAGGCGTGCTGACAGCACCTTTAAATTCCCTTGGAGGATCACCTCTGATGGCGTGTTGTCAGTTACCAGTACGAGCTGATTGCATAGCTGTCCATTGGCTTCAACTAATGGCAGATATTTCTGATGCTCGACCATTTCCGAAATGAGAACTTCTTTTGGTGCGTCAAGCAGGTTTTTACTGAACGAAGCGACGGCAACATGGGGCCATTCAGAGAGGTGAACAAGCTCTCCTACCACTCGTTCTTTGTGAACAGCAGACTGGTGGAGGCGTTTTTCAATGGCTTCGAGCTCTGCGAGGATATGACTTCTCCTCCGGTTCTGGTCGACCATGACAGAGGCTTTTTCGAGCATTTGCTCATAGTCAGAAGCTTCTTTGAGCTCAATGGCTCCTGGTTGCAGCTGGCGATGCCCTTGAGAAGTCCTCCCTGACACTAAGTGCTCGATTTGGAAGGGGATAACATCTTGTCCTAACAGAGCCACAATCCAGCGAATAGGCCGTGCAAAGGTCAGGGTGTGGTCTCCCCATCGCATGGCTTTAGGAAATTCTAGTGAGCTGATAAGCGTGGGAAGTGCCTTATGGAGGATCTCTGCGGCGCTGACAGGAGGGGATGTGATACTGGCGAATATGTATGCCTGTCCTTTGACAGAGCGGATCTCTAGCGCAGTTATTTTGCCTTCTTGTACCTCGCTTAAGGTGCATTCTGGAACGTTTAAGCCTCGCAGAAACCCCTTTCCAGCATCGGTGAGCCTTGTGCCGCTCTCCCACATGAGATCTACTTGCGGCCCACGCTTTTCGATATGCGAGGCACTGCGCTCCGTTGAAAGCTCTTCTGCCACGACAGTGAGGCGTCGCGGAGAGCCATAGGCTCGCAGAGAGGAGTATTTCAGCCCCTCTTTATCGAGAAGTTTTTTCATTGCCGCTGTGAGTGTCGAAATCCCGTGCGGGATAAAGGCTGCTGGCAGCTCTTCGGTGCCAATTTCAAGCACAAAACGCTCTTTTGGAGAGTGCGGTATCGGAAGCGTAAAGGTGTGCTGAATCTGTGCTTTGGGTTCGCTTTTTTTGAGAAGTGGGAACCCGAGTTTTTCACGAAAGGCGACATACCCTTCAGCAACAAGCTTGGCAATGTCGCGAATCTGTCCAATATAGGAGGCACGCTCTGAAACGGAGATCACTCCTTTCGCATCGAGCATGTTAAAGGCATGGGAGGCTTTGATGACAAAGTCATAGGCGGGAATGCACAGCCCAGCTGTGGCAAGACGTCGTGCTTCGCCTTGAAAATCTGTAAAATGACGCATCCACATTGCATCATCTTGGAGCTCAAAGTTGTACTGGCTCCACTGCACTTCGTTTTGTAAGAACAGGTCTCCATACGTCAGACGTTCATTCCATTGAATATCAAAAATAGAATGTACGCCCTGGAGCGCCATTGTCAGCCGCTCGATACCATAGGTAATCTCTCCAGTGACAGGATGAAGAGGCATCCCAGCAGCGGCCTGAAAATAGGTAAATTGTGATGATTCCATTCCATCGAGCCACACTTCCCACCCTAATCCCCAGGCACCGAGCGTTGGGTTTTCCCAGTCGTCGTGGACGAAGCGTATATCATGCTGCGTGGTATCGAGGCCGATAGCGCGGAGAGACTCGAGGTATAAATCGACAATGTTGTCAGGAGAGGGTTTGAGGACGACTTGGTACTGAAAATAGTGTTGAAGGCGGTTGGGGTTTGTCCCATAACGACCATCTTTTGGGCGGCGGCATGGCTCGATGTAGGCAACAGAGAAAGGTTCAGGGCCTAGTACGCGCAACAATGTGTCGGGGTTCGACGTTCCTGCCCCTTTCTCAACGTCATAGGGGGTGGTAATAATACAGCCGTGCTTTGCCCAGAATGCCGAAAGAGTAGCAACTATATCTTGGAAGTAAAACACAAGCCTTTCCCCCTCCCACATTGTTCAAAAAACGGCAAATAGACTGGTAAGCTTAACGATAATACCAGAGTAAATGCCTTTTGTTCAAACGGGGGTTTCAACAAAGCATGGAAGTGTCAGAAACAAAGAAATAAAAAGCCCCTACACAGAATTGGGCAGGGGCTAGAAAGGGGCTTTTCAAACTATGCTAGGGCTATTTTTGCTGGTGTAGCTTTTGCAGGTGTTTGAGCTGGGGTTTTTTGCCCATCTTTTTTCTCGACAGAACAATCTTTCTTGTCTGTTGGGCAGCCGCATGGTTTCTCATCAACGATTAATACCATTTTGGGTTTGGTCGTCGGCGTGGCTGGCGTGGTTGTTGGGGTTGTTTTGTCATCAGCTTGGCTGACGATTTTCTTGATTTCGACGGGCTTAGCTGGTGTTATTTGGGTTGTTGCTGGCTGTTGGGTTTCTTTTTCTGGTGCAGGTGTGGTGGCTGGTGCTGCCGCGAAAACGGGAGCAAAGCCCACTGTTGACAACGCCAACATTACGAGAGTCTTTTTCATACAGTTCCTTCCTTTTTTCTACACTCAATTGGTGTACAGTTGCGATAAGTAGACGCCTAATTCATCTATCACACCACGCTCTTTTTCTTCAATACTAAACCCGGTTGGCAATTTGTGGTTTTTGTTGCTAAGATGTTGATTGTCAACATGTTAAGTGATTTGAAATTTTCATATTGAAGCCGCTGATTTCTTTTGGAGACTGCCTGTAGCATGGGATTTGTATGAATATTTAGCAGTCGACGCAATAAGGTCTGAATTCGTCATGGAAAAACAATGGATTGCCGTTGACAGGTATCTGTGCGCAAGAACTAATTACTAAAAAAAAGTCGAAACGATGCGATGACGTTTCTGTCTTGCCATCGTTAGAGAGAAATCACTGCTCAAAAATCCACAAATCAAGTAACATATTTTTTCTATAATTCTACGATTAGTTTCTTTTGTTAGATCATGAGGTTGATAGTGAATCCGTCCTTTTTACACGCGCTCTCGATGGAAGAGATGAAAGTATGGCTCCAGGGACAGAAGGAGCCAGTCTTTCGCGCAAAGCAAATTTTCGAATGGTTGTGGAAGCACGGTGTTTTCGACGTCGACAAAATGACTAATCTTAGCCTTTCTCTTCGCGAAGCGCTGCGGTCATCGTTTATTATTCAGCCATTGACAAAGGTCCATCAAGAGGAATCTACTGACAAGGAAACGACAAAATTCTTATGGCAGTTGTACGACGGAAAAATGGTCGAATCGGTTCTCATCCGTGCTCCAGGCCGGCGTACTGTCTGCGTGTCATCACAAGTTGGATGCCCCGTCCGCTGTGCTTTTTGTGCCTCGGGGAAGGGCGGCTTTGTTCGGGATCTATCGGCTTCTGAGATCGTCTGCCAAGTTCTTGCTATTCAACAGGAATTGCAGGCGGTTGAGGATGAACGTATCACTAATGTTGTGTACATGGGCATGGGAGAGCCATTACGGAACTACGATGCCGTTGTAGAATCGATCCGTTTTCTCTCAGATCCCGCATACCTTGGATTTTCAAAACGCCGTATTACACTGTCCACTGTCGGTATTGTTGAAAATATCCTCCGTCTGGCGAACGATGGCGTTGGTGTTAATCTCGCTATTTCGCTTCATGCTTCCCGACAAGAGATTCGTCAGAAGATTATTCCGTATGCTCGCCAGTATCCTCTTGAAGAAATCATGAAGGCTGTCGATTATTTTCATGAGGCAACAGGTCGTGATATAACCTATGAATATATCCTCTTAGCAGGTGTCAACGACAGAATTGAAGATGCAAAGGATCTGTGTGCGTTGCTTCGTGGACGTCAAGGGTCTGTGAATCTCATCCCGTATAATGCGATTCCTGGAATCACACTACAACGGTCTACAACCCGAGATATTGGAGCTTTTCGCGAGTATCTCGATCGTATGGGGATTGTGAACACCTGTCGATATACCAAGGGGACTGATATTGCCGCTGCCTGTGGCCAACTAGCGCTGCGAGAGTCAATGGGAGAAGATGGTGGAGCTGTTTGACGCAGCACGGTTAGCACACTACCCGGAGAATCCTGGCGTCTACCTGATGAAGGGCGACCAGGGTGTCGTTCTGTATATCGGCAAAGCGAAAAACCTGAAAGCTCGGTTGAAGCAATATTTCACGCTATCTTCCTCCGACGAGCGGGTGCAGATCCCATATCTCCTTTCTAAAGTTGTCGATATCGAAACAGTCCTGACATCTTCTGAAAAAGAAGCCCTTGTTCTTGAGGCAACGCTGATCAAGCGCTTCAAGCCTCGCTATAACATTCTGTTGAAAGATGATAAAAGCAGGCTCCTCCTACGTATCGGGCTCGAGCACCCATGGCCTCGAATTGAATCTATTCGTTCCAAAGATGCGAAAGATGTACCACCTCGGTTGTTTGGGCCTTATGCCAGACCCTATGCCGCTCGCGAACTCTTCGATCTTGTCGTCCGCCTGTTTTTAGTACGGCAGTGTACGAATGATGAGTTTCGACGGAGGACATCACCGTGCCTTCTCTATCAGATGCGGCGATGTACTGCTCCTTGTGTTGGCAAGGTGACAAAAGAAGAATATGACCGTCAGGTATCATCAGCTCTTGATTTTCTGGCTGGGAAAGTAAAGCCTCTGCGTGAGTCTCTTCGCAATGAGATAAAGCATGCAAGTGACTCTCTAGAATTTGAAAAGGCAGGGCTGCTCTTCCGCAAGCTCCAACTTCTTGACGCTGTATCAGAGGTTCGTCACAATCACGAAATGGCAGGGGCAACGGATACCGATGTCATTGGCAGCTGGCAAGAAGAAGATAGATTTGCGCTTTCCATTTTGCATTATCGAGGCTCTTCTCTTGTCTATGGAGAGTCGTGGACCTTTGATATCGAGCATGGCGTCCTTTTGACGGATCCCATGGAGCAGCTGCTTGTTCAATACTACCTGCGTCGAGCATCTCTTGATGGCATCCCAAAAGAAATCCTCTTTCCTGAAGGACACTGGTCACTAGAAGCGCTGGGAGAACTCGTCCATGATCACTTCGGCACACATGTCAAGCTCAGGCGTCCGGAATCTGGTGCGAAAAGTGCTCTTGTGGCGTTAGCCTGTGATAATGCTCGTGCCCGTCTCTTTCAAAACCCTGAGTCACAAGGCTATGGCCAGACCAGTCTTGACGCTTTGCAGCAGCAGCTTTCCCTGAAGAGATTTCCGAGAATCATCGACTGTTTTGATGCCTCTCATTTTGGCGGAAAAGGGCTTGTCGCTGCGTGTGTGGGGTTTGTAGATGGAAAGAAAGCTCCATGCCGCTATCGGAGGTTTCATATCCGAGAGGTGAGGGTAGGGGATGACTGTTCGATGATCTATGAGGCTGTAAGACGTCGGTATAAGGACGTAATGGAGGCAGAAGAGCTTCCGGATCTGATTCTTATCGACGGGGCAAAAGAGCAGCTTCGTGCTGCGCTTGATGCATTACAAGAGCTGTCTTTCCTGGATGTCGACGTTGCTGCCATTGCCAAAGAGCATGGCCGCCATGATAAGGGGATGACGTCAGAAGTCATCTTCGTCAAGGATTTCCCCCCTCTGTCGCTTCCCATTACCTCGCAAGAGCTGCTCTTTCTTCAAAGCATTCGTGATGAGGCGCATCGGTTTACCATCACCTTCCAGAAGGAGCAACGGCTCAAAGCTGTCTTGACAAGTCAGCTTGATGCGATTCCAGGGATAGGACCTAAAAAACGGCACGCACTTCTCACGGCTTTTCAAGGGATCGATGCAATTCGAAAAGCTTCGCCCCAGGAGTTGCACGATCGTGCGGGGTTGTGTCGCAAGGATGCGGAAAAAGTTCTCGAAACGCTTAGGGACAGTGTAAGAATACGTTAGACAGCTACGCTGTCCAACGTACACAGTTTCTTACCGGGAAAAAGCATTAGAAGAACGTCGTGCTTTCGGAGATGTATGAAGGGAGATGTCTCCCCAGAATCCCGTACTATGCAACAACTTATGTGAAAGAAATAATCCAAGTTCGTCAACAGAATCCCACGCTTCAGGCGTTTCTCCAGCTATATCGAGACGGTTTCCATGCGTTGAGACATATGCCTTCAGGTCCGGGCGATCGAAAAATTCTGACCAGAGCTGTTGGACAGTCTGTTCAAGTAGCCCTTTTTCAAGCGAGCAGACGAGAGGTCCTTTCGTATATGTGATTCTGTGTGTGGCCATCTGTTTGAAGGTCGAAAAGAGCATCCATAGCCCGACGAAAAAGAGAAGAAGGCCGATCGATAATGAAAATGGCATCCCTTCTGTTTCTAGCCATGCGACGCTGTTGGAGGCTATTCCAGGATACTGATGGAGGCTGATAAGCACAGATCCAATCATTAGTAGCAAAACGCCGAAGAGCAGCCGTGGAGCTGTTATCTTCGATTTGAGCAGGATTTTTTTCAGTGACATAACTACTAAAACTCGCTCTGTAACTCTTCATGAAACGAGGTCGCTCCCTCATCGGGAATCTTTTGGGAGAGCTGTTCTGAAGGCAGAAGCTCTTCTCGCTTTAGACCTTTAAAGACCACGTGGATCTCTGAGACTCGCAACCCCGTCATTTTGGTGAGTTCTTCTACGACGGCTGTCTGAATTTCTTCGGCTTTTTTCGGGATATTGACGCCGTATTCTACATTGATTTCAATTGTGATTTTTACAGACTGAGACTTTGCGTCTTGCTCTGCTGTAATTCCCTTTACTCTATCAAGGCGGCCAATAACATTTTCGAGAAACGTGCCTTCGAGAAGCCCTATACTAGAAATGCGCGACAATACTTTTAGGACTATTCCCTGAAAGACTCTATTTTCGATATCACGGCTGTAGGTAGTTTCTGGCAGCTCAAATTCTAATGGATCAAGGTGTTGAGCGGTGCCTAAGTGTCTTTTTTCTATCATCGGTAAACAGCGCCTCATTTCTGATCAAACGTTCAGTATACGAATTTTATTATAACGTGGATTGCGACCTCTCGGCTATAACCATTTTATCTGGAGCGAACTTCAGTCTCACTTGTCTGACTAGAAGTACTTCTGATACAATGCAGGAGAACGACGCTCTACCGTTCATCATATATATATCTTCTGAGGCACAATCATGACGCCGTGGCTTACTGTTATTATCTGGATTGTTCTTGGCTGCCTTGCTGCTGTCAGCGCTAGCTCGCGGGGACGCTCTCCCTTCTCTTGGTTTTTGATAGGAAGTCTTCTAGGCTGGTATGGCCTTTTGCTTTTATTTATCCTTCCTCCAATATCAAATGAAGAGCACATGCCTTCTCGGACAGAAGAAAAACCAATACCAGATGAGATGCCTCCCGTGGGAAAGCCAGTGGAGTACTCACCAACAGGGGAGTGGTTTTTTCTAAACCAAGCAAAAACTATTTGCGGGCCATTTTCTTCACAGATGCTCAAGGAGAAGTGGCGAGAAGGGGGGCTTCTGCCTGAAAGTTGGGTCTGGAATGAATCGATCGTGGATTGGAAGAAAATTTCGCAGCTTAAGCCTTTTCTGGATTGGCTCAAAGCGTGATTGGTGAAGAGCACGTTGCTCAATTAGCCAAAACAAAGAAAAACGCCCCGCATCTCTGTGGGGCGTTTATGAAAAAGACTTTTGCGCCTAACAACATGCAGTTGCTTTGCATGCAGAAAGGCGAAATCTTGAGGGTAAAAGACTACCAGCTAGATTTGGTAACGCCAGGAAGGTATCCGGAGAGTGCTCGTTCTCTAAATGAGAGACGTGAAGAGCGAAACTTCCGCAAAAACCCTCTTCCTCTTCCCGTGAATTGGCAACGGTTTCTGAGTCTGACGACGCATGTATCACGCGGCATTTTGTTCAGATCCATCCGTGCTGCTTGGCGCTCTTCTTCAGTTAAAGAAGAATCCATAGAAATCTTCTTCAACCGTTGTCGCTTTTCCCAATGCCTAGCAACGAGAATCTCTCGTTTCTTTTGTCGCCCGACGACTGACTTCTTTGCCATAGTTCTGAATAACCTCTTTGACTACTTATTTTTTCCTTGCGGGTCCCTTTTGACGTTGCTTCCTAGTAGGATCTTTTCTATTCAGAACATAGACCCTTCCCTTTCTTCGGACGATAATATCGCCTTTCGAGGGAACAGCTTTAACAGATGCTCGCACTTTCATGTGACTTCCAGGATAAAAATGGGATACAAAAAACAGTAATCTCGATGGTACCCTAGTCGATCGCTTTTTATCAATCTCGACTTTGTGCAATTTTTGGATAGTTGCCATTCAGTCGGGTTCAGCGCAGCTTCTCTGACAGGATTTTTTCCCACTGTGCTGCAGCTTCTTGAATTGGAGCGTCATGAGGATACGCTTCAATCAGTACGCGAAGGTTGCAAGGAGAGTTTTTTTTCGTTCTATCGAAAGAGAGACGAGGAGCGAGGCTGTTTCAACGAGCACTGCTTGCAGATACGCTCCAACGCCGGCAGGGTTGTCCCACAGCAGCACTGTCCCTTAAACTCGGCTTTGAGCCCGTTGGCTTTTTCTAGGACGTGGTTGTATAACCAGTTACAAATCTTCGATTGACCGTCAAGGGTGCGGAAGCTTCTGTCTTCGGCTACAAGCTCGAGTTTAATCGCCTTTAGGATCCGCATCGAGAACAGCTGCTCCCAGATTTTCTAGCAATTTTTTGTTCTTCCTACTTCTGGAAAAATCTCAAAAAACCATCCATAGTGAGAAACAGAATAACTCTAACATCTTTTCTTGACGAGCCAAATCTTCTTTCTGATCATGGATTGAAAATCGGGCATACGCCATTGTAGGTAGCTCTTCAAACCGACTGGAAGAACGTTTTCGAGGATGTAGAGATGATACGGCGTACCGACGCCGGCCTCCGGGCGTCCTTTGAGAGGGAGCCAACATTCCTTGACACCCCCAACGACGGAGCGTTTGAGGTGAGACTCAAAAAAAGTCGGGGGCTTTTCCGATGCCTAAAAACTTAGTCATACTGAGTAGCATGTCAAAAAGTTCGGGTAAAAGAAACGGTTACTGGTCCCAAAATGTTGCCAAGGGGCTTTACTTTCGGAATTTACCCGAACTTTTTGACCTGGTACGCAGAACTAAAACAGAGGTTTGCGGCTTGTGGCCTTGAGCTCCATCCAGAGAAAACAAAGATTGTCTACTGCAAGGATGACGCACGGAAAGGGAATTATCAGAATACGTCATTTGACTTTCTGGGATACACCTTTCGACCGAGAAGTTGTAAGAGTCCGAAGGGGAACAGCCTCTTCATTGGATTTACGCCGGCG
>CAINFV010000062.1 GCA_903848235.1 Chlamydiia bacterium
CCCCTCTCCTTCGATTCTTTCCAGTGGCCCTTCAGCTTATAGTGGATGTTTTTTAGATTCGTCCGTGCGGAGATCTCCTCAGATGCATTGGTCATCCCTTTGTGAATAGTCTCTGGATCGAGATAGAACGACATCTCCTTCGTGTGCTCTACTTCAAAATCATGGAATTTGGAGACGCAGCACACGATAGACCCACCTTCTTCCTCAGCTGTCATGTAGGCATATTTTGCGTCTTCAGCGATAGGAAGCCCTCGTATCCACAGAGGGTAATTTGAGGTCATCCCATTTCCTGGCACCCACGTTACACGGGGCAGCAGGCTGTTGTAATAGCGGATAATGGGAAGGGAATGAGGGCCGTCCGCTGGAATATCAACGCTTGCAATGAGAAGGTTTCCGAAGATGGTGTTGACGTGGTTGACGAACGAAGAGGGGGCTCCAGTGGCAGTGACAGAAATTTCTTCTTTCCCTTGTTTATAACTATCCGATGAAAAGAGGGAGGGTGAAGCGCAACAGAAAAAAAAGAGAATTCTTAACACTATATGCATAGGATTGTTCCCATAGGAATTTTTTTCCCGGCAGTGTAGAAACAAATATTTTTCTTTTCTATGAAAATCTTCCTGCCGATGTCAGAAACAAGTAATGAGAAGCGAGTCCCACTATGTAGGAAAAATAGGAAAGAGAACCATTGCCAAGACTGATCGATGCTGCTGGCAACGCATGCCTTATCTTAATCACGAAGCTTTTTGAGAGAAAATCAAAAAATACTCGTTCTAATTTCCTGCGCCTTGAGAGAGAAATTCGAGACTATTGACCTACGATAAAAATGCTGTATACTTCATCCATACTAAGAGGACTTAAAACTACTCCAGTTGATAAAGGCAAGGGATGTATGGCTCAATTTTCCATTCAAGAATCTCCCATCACGAACGAATTGACGACGTTGATCGACGACGGCTTTCGTCAACATGGGAAAGAAGCAACAGGCTATGATTCTCCAATCGACCGCGTTGCTTTTGTCGCCAAAGATAAAGATACATTTGTAGGCGCCGTCACAGCTCATGTCCTCTGGGGAACGCTCCATATCAGACATATGTTTATCGAAACTAAGTATCGCCGACAAGGGCTCGGAAAACTCCTGATGGAAAAAGCGTTAGAATTCGGCAAAGCCCGCGGATGCAGTGTCGCATTTGTTGATACAATGAGCTTTCAGGCGCTCGGATTCTACCAGCGGCTCGGCTTTGTCCACGAATTCACTCGAACTGGTTTTGCCCAAAACAGCGTCCTGTATTACCTCAAAAAAGAGCTTTCGTAGCCGACATCCGACATCTCGCGACAAAGTACTCCCCAAAAAACGACAAAACGACGTAAGCTGGTTACTGTCCATCCTCCCCATATTTCAGGGGCCGTAGTTTAGTTGGTAGAACGCAACATTCGCATTGTTGAGGTCAGGGGTTCGACTCCCCTCGGCTCCAGACACCACTCAAGGAAGCCAGTAGATTTTCACTGGCTTCCTTAATGGCTTTTATTATTTTTTACTATAAACTCCGACGGATTATACTTGAAAAAAAGACGTCGAAGTATTACTATTCGATATAGATTTATTATTTTATATCCTTCGTATATCCAACCCCATTACTTAGGTGTATTTGATGGAAAAACGAGGAACAGGTGATCAACGTTTGGCAGCAATTTGCCAAATGATACGAAATGAAACCCTTGATCCCGCCAAAGAAGAAGCAGAAGAAATAAAACACACCGCAGAGCGCGATGCAGCTCGAATTCGAGCTGAAGCCAAATGTCAGGCCGAGCGAATGCTCCATGATGCAAGAACCCTCCTCAGAGAAGAACGAGAGGCATTTGACGCCTCTATAGAACAAGCCTCTCGACAAGTCCTCAGCCTTCTGAGAGAGAAAATCGAGAAGACACTGTTCAACCCCGCTCTCGATCACTACCTCTCCACAGAACTGTACGATGAGACAAAAACCGCTGAACTCCTCGATCTCATCATCAAACAAATCCAAATAGAAGGACTTGGCGGAGACCTCGCCATCTGGCTCGGCAACCACCTGTCCAAAGAGAAAGTTATAAGCGCGCTCAGTCAAGAAGCGGTAAAGAAAATATCTGCTCAGGCAGTGTTTGTGGGAACACACGACGTAGGGGTCATCGTCAAAATTGTCGACCGCCATTTGGCACTTGAAATTACACCAGAAGCTCTTAAAGAGATGATGTCGGCGTTTTTGCGTCCTGATTTTCGAACATTTCTCTTCAAAGAGTAAGAAAGAAAATGGGTAGTCGCTATTTTTTCATCAACTTCCTCCCTCCATTGTCGCTCGACACTACGCCAGAGATGTCTTTGGATGAAGTAGAGTTCTTCATGCACCAAAACCTCAGCAGCAGTGAGATGAGAGTAGTCAATCGTCTCTACACTTTTTTTGACCTCGAGAATATCCGCTCCTTCCTGTTAGACCTGCCGATGAAGGTGCAAGGGACCATACCTCATGATGCTCTGCGAGACATGTTGGAAAATGATGAATGCCCGCTGCCAGCCCTCGAGAAGTTTTTTACTTGTTACCCAACACTAGAAGAGCGCAAAAGTCACGTCCACGACCTTCTTTCCTCCTTTTTCCAGGGTCAACCTCATTCTCTCCCACGGTTTGTCGCCCAATACTTTAGAATAGAAAATACCAGTAGAAGCCTCATGGCATACCTCAGAGCTCAGGCCCTCGGGAAAACCTATGAGATCAACGCTGAAGATCTCGGCTTTGACCCCGCAGACAACAAAAGCTGGCCGGAGATATTCTCTCCCCTCTTCACCCTCTGGCAAGCCCGCCGTCAGTCACCCCTTGACCTCGAACAGGCTTATGCCAGCTGGAAATTCGACGTGATTGACTCTCTGACAGCTCAGAGCGCTCCTTTTTCACTTGATTTAGGTTTAGCCTATCTTCTCCAACTGCATCTTATCGAAAGTCGGCGAGAATTAAAAAAACCGGCTCAACAGAACATCCTAGAACGAATTGCAAAGGCTGTGCAATGACAACCACCACGGCGCAAGAAACAAAAAAATCACCTCTTGCAAAAGGCTATGTAAAAAAAGCCTTTGGAAACCTTCTTCATGTCGTCTTTGACAACAACATCCGTCAAGGCGAAGTCGCATACATTGAACTTCCTCATGTAAAGCTGAAGGGGGAGGTCCTTGAGATCGCTGGCAATGAAGCCAAAATCCAAGTGTTTGAAGACACGCGTGATATCAGTATCAACACCCCTGTGCAGTTTACGGGAAACCTTCTCGAAGCAGAACTAGGACCTGGACTGTTAAGCACGATTTATGACGGACTCCAGAATCCTCTCGAAGAAATCTCGAATAAAGCCGGATACTTCCTTCCAAAAGGCTTTCAGGGGACAGCTCTAAACCGCGAGAAATCGTGGGATTTTCTTCCCAGTGTAAAGGTCGGAGAGATAGTACGGCGTGGAAATGCCCTTGGGATGGTCATGGAACATCGATTCCAGCACCTCATCATGGTCCCCTTCAGCAACTACGGCAACTATACCATCACATGGATAGCCCCTAAGGGACAATATACAGTTAATGCGATCATCGCACGCGCTGTCGACGAACAGAATGTCGAACATTCGTTCACCATGATGCAGCACTGGCCGATCAAAAACCAGATGCTGGAAGGGATGAAAGTACGCCCTACAAAAATGATGGACACCGGCTGCCGTATCATTGACACCCAGTTTCCACTTCTTAAAGGAGGGACGTTCTGCAGCCCAGGGCCCTTTGGCGCTGGAAAGACCGTCCTCCAACATCACCTGGCAAAATTTTCTTCCGTTGACATTGTCATCGTCGTTGCCTGTGGAGAACGGGCAGGAGAAGTCGTCGAAATTGTCCGTGAGTTCCCCCATCTCGTCGACCCCCATACAGGCGAACCGCTGATGAAACGGACAGTCATCATCTGTAATACATCCTCCATGCCTGTCGCCGCTCGCGAAGCGTCAGTCTACATGGGGGTGACCATCGCTGAGTACTATCGCCAGATGGGACTCCACGTCCTCGTCCTCGCAGACTCTACATCCCGCTGGGCACAAGCTATGCGCGAGATGTCAGGACGCCTCGAAGAGATACCTGGCGAAGAGGCATTCCCCGCATACCTTGCCTCGCGCATCGCATCGTTCTATGAGCGCTCTGGCGTCGTTGTCACAGAAGGCGGACGCGCTGGATCGGTGACCATCGGCGGCGCTGTCTCTCCAGCAGGTGGAAACTTCGAAGAGCCTGTCACACAAGCAACACTTGCCGTCGTCGGCGCTTTTCTAGGCCTGTCACGAGAACGATCTGACTCACGGCGCTACCCAGCAGTAGACCCTCTCATCTCGTGGTCGAAATATACGACACAAGTGGCGCATGAGCTTACAGCACAGATGCCAGAATGGGGTCGTATCGTTGAGAAAGCAGCGCATATCCTCAGAGAAGCTGATGACATAAAAAAACGAATGGAAGTCGTCGGCGAAGAGGGTATCTCCCTCGAAGATATGGTCACATATCTGAAAAGCGAGCTCTATGACTTCTGCTACCTGCAGCAAAATTCTTTTGATAAAGAAGACTGCTACTGCCCCCTTGAGCGACAAATGACATCACTGTCACTGATGGGACGTATTTTAGATTTGAGCTTTCATTTTTCATCATACGATGAAGCACGGACGTTTTTCCTAACGCTGCAACATCGTCTGAAGAACCTCAACTACCTCCCTCTCGGCGTCGCGACATATGTCCATGGCATCACTGAGATCGAAGGGCTGTTGAATGTGTAACGAGGGTATTGTCCAATGAGAACTATTCACGAAAAGATAGATGAGATTCGCGGCAACCTCGTCACCGTCTCAGACAGCAAAGCTGGCCTCGGAGAACTGGCACGGATTGAAATGGCAGATGGCAGGAAGGCATATGCCTCTGTCATACGCCTCGACGATAGGAAGACGACACTCCAGGTATTTACAAATCCCAGAGGGATCTCCACCGGCGACAGAGTGATCTTCCTCCGACGCCAGATGCAGGTGACCTATAGCAAAAACCTGTTAGGCAGACGCCTCAATGGATCCGGAGAGCCTATCGACGGCGGAGCAGAAATCATCGGCACTTCCATCGAAATCGGCGGTCCTTCCTTTAACCCTGTCCGACGTACCAGCCCCACAGAAATGGTACGGACGAACATCCCCATGATCGATGTTTTTAACTGCCTTGTCAAATCACAGAAGATCCCTATCTTCTCCGTCGCCGGTGAGCCCTATAACAAGCTCCTCATGAGAATCGCCAATCAAGCAGCAGCAGACGTCATCATCATCGGCGGCATGGGGCTGACATTCTCTGAATACCAGGCATTCGTAGAAAATGCAGAGTCGTCAGGATCGCAGAATAAGACAGTGATGTTCGTCCATATGGCAACAGACCCTACTGTAGAATGCGTCCTCGTCCCAGACATGGCGTTAGCAGCAGCAGAGCAGTTTGCCCTCGAACATAAAAACGTCGTCGTCCTCCTCACAGATATGACAGCATTCGCAGACTCCCTGCGCGAGATCTCTATCACCATGGACCAGGTGCCGTCAAACAGAGGATACCCAGGCTCCCTCTACTCAGATCTAGCCTCCAGATATGAAAAGGCTGTTTCCATCGAAGGCAGCGGCTCTATAACCATCGTCGCTGTCACCACCATGCCAGGCGATGACATCACCCACCCCATCCCAGATAATACAGGCTATATCACCGAAGGGCAGTTTTACCTCCACGGTGGGAAGATAGATCCCTTTGGATCTCTCTCACGCCTCAAACAGCTGGTCATCGGCAAGGTAACACGAGAAGATCATGGCGAGCTGGCAAACGCTATGATACGCCTCTATGCAGAGTCGAAGAAAGCTCGCGAACGCCATGCAATGGGATTTCGCCTGTCACGATGGGATGAAAAGCTTTTGCACTTTGCAAAGCTCTTTGAAAAAGAGCTTATGGATCTGAACGTCAACTGCTCGCTCGAACAAGCACTCGACATCGGGTGGAAGATATTAGGAACCTGCTTTGCTAAAGAAGAAGTTGGTATCAAGCAAGCGATTTTAGAGAAGTTCTGGGACACGCCTGCGTCAAGAGGAGTATAAGCAATGGCGGAGCTGAAGTTCACAAAGCAAGAGCTTCGTCAGCAGCAGATACGCCTCACGCAGCTGCAGCGATACCTCCCTACATTACAGCTGAGAAAAGCTCTTCTCCAAGCAGAGGTGCTAGCAGC
>CAINFV010000063.1 GCA_903848235.1 Chlamydiia bacterium
CGTTTTCAAGTGATCGACGCTTCTTTCAGCTCTTACCAAGGATTTCTTTTCATTGACTCGATAATCTGCAAGAAAGTCGTTAGCCAGTTCATTGAAACGCACCTTCTCAAATACGATCCCCGGAATTTTCCCTTGTGCTATTGTCTGGAAGATATCCAAAGAGAGCTGGCCGCCTGTTTTGACAGCACAATACAGCTGAACATCGTGAATACACTGGAGAAGTCCCGTATAATTTGTGGCCACATCCCCTCCTACAGTGTAATCAGTTTTTGCGGGTGAGAAACGGCATTTGCGCCGATGTTAGACATTATACGGTTTAGCTGGGGCAAAGTAAATGTATTCACAGAAGCAAGGTCAGACTTATATCGATCGATGGCATGAGGAGACAGCTGAAAAACGCTGTTGATTAGGTCGGTTCTGTCCCAGGCCTGCAAAGCAAAGGAATATCGATATAAATAAGGATCTCGAACGCTTTTCTGAATCTGCAATCCACCTTTCAAAATGACTTGATAGACTTGATCGTCCTTCTGATTAACAAAGAAAAGATCATACATATCAGGCTCTTGTTCTTTGTTTTCGGCGTAAGTCTGGAAGATGTAATGCAAATCCTTGATTGTGGTAAATCCATTAGATTTTCCATCAACAGCAGAACTTGAGTATGGAAGCTTAGGCAAGGTTGCAGCGTCCAACACACCAGCCAACCCACCAAAGATGTTTGAAGCCCCGCTCTCGATCGAGTCAGAACTTCCAATAGCTGAAGCTGCGTCTACACCGGCATCAATGATAGCGCCAACCCCACCCACTGCTTTAGCCAAAGAAGTTTTAGCATCAATCAAAAGGCCAGTAGAAGAAATGGAGGTTCTGAAAGAATCGGCCATACCCCGAGAATCTGAGTTGGGACCGTAG
This sequence comes from Chlamydiia bacterium, assembly GCA_903848235.1. Taxonomy (GTDB): domain Bacteria; phylum Chlamydiota; class Chlamydiia; order Chlamydiales; family FEN-1388; genus CAINFV01. The sequence continues at coordinate 907 of CAINFV010000063.1, forward strand.
CTAACAGCCATCCCTGTGGTGCCAGATATCTGAATGTCCCAAAACACTGTGGCTGAGGTTTCTTCCACCACACCATCAAAGGTTGCAGTAGCGCCTGACGCCGAAAGCATACTAATTGTTAATGATTCCGGAGGAATAGGTAGTGTATAGACAAAGCATTTGTCAATTGGAATGACAGTTTCTTCCTTAGGGGGACCAGTAAGTAAATTGGGAGCGCCTGTTGGAGCAACAAGGTTGGCAACAGATCCTAACAAACTCAAAGGAGAAGCAGCGGAAGCTAAGTCACTAACATTCAAAATAGAAAAAGCAGGAGGCGGTGGCGGTGGCTTCTTATATCTAACTGCAACTAATTGATATGGAAAGACTTTATACCAATCCTGACCATCAGTAGAGCTTGGAGCGAAGATCCCCTTAACAGAATTAACCAGAGCGTCCAAAGCAGCAGAAAGTCCGCCTTTAGCTGGGGTGTTCTGAGAGGAAGGGGTTTCTTGTCCCATCTGATTGGATGGGGACGAGGGAGTGTTTCTACCAATAAATTGGTTATTTGAGGCTTTGCTGTTTGAAAAGAAGTCCATAGGCCCTCACATTAGACACACTGTCCATTTTAACATTCAGGACTATTTGTGTTGGGCTCCACTTCGTTTCGCCCCTTTAGGACAATCAAGAACAGTCAATTGAGAGAAGAGTATTAATAGTATTCTATACTAATATACATTCTAAATTCTTCTTACATATAGTGGCGGTACCGGTGACACAAATGTAACCTAATCTTAGGGGAACATATGATCGAATCAACAAAAGTGTGTTTAGGGAAGTACATCATCGTAGGGAACATATGATCCCAGGACAGGGGCGAAACGAAGTGAAGCCCTACACAAAAGAGTTCAAAGGAGCAATAAGGGGAAGAGGACCAGAGGGTGTTGGGGTGGAGTCCATACCTGTCACTGTGGCAGTGAGCATTAGGAAGGCATCGTGAAGAGCAGACCCGAAGGTGTTTTGTATCCCTACCGATACTGGCTGGGCAGAAGAGAGTTGTGCTGCGAGGAAGGACTGGGCAGCAG
>CAINFV010000064.1 GCA_903848235.1 Chlamydiia bacterium
TTCCTCCAGTACTCATCGCCTCTGCTCCTCCATCTACCCCTTCTGCCGCCTTCGTGTCAGACATGACACCACGAAAGTATTTCGACACCCTCGAGAGGCTGCTCGTCACCAATCCGCCATCACCTGCCGATAGCCCGATCATGGAACAGCTTGCCACTGTCGAAGTCTTCCAAGATAGGGTGCCCGAACGGATGGAGAGAGACCCTGCGACACAACGTGGTCTTGACCGCTCAGCTCCCGCAGCACTAGAGAAGATCCGCTCTGCCATCCCTTCGACATACAAGATGGTGAATGGCTGGGAAACGCTCACCACAGAGATTGGAACCTATGGCACGAACTATCTCTTACGAGCCCTTGTTGCCGCAGCAGATCTTGGCATGCCACTTCTTCAAGATGCCGTCTATCCAGCAACCAGTGTTGACGGTGAGAATCAGCCTTTGAACGGATCACATTCCTATGCACTGCACTTTGCAAAAGGCATGACACCTCCGGTGAATGCCTTTTGGTCACTGACGATGTATAACAAAGACCACACTCTCGTTGACAATCCCCTCCAACGCTATTCCTTACAATCAGAGCAGACGCTTCACTACAACGCTGATGGATCGCTTGATATTATCATTCAAAAGGATGCGCCGAAAGAGACGCAAGTGAATTGGCTTCCATCTCCAGAAGGAGATTTTACCTTGATCTTACGGATGTACTGGCCGAAGCCTGAGGTACTCGACGGCATCTGGTCTCCGCCAGCTGTAACGCGAGCACCATAAGCGAATGGTACAAAAGGGAGCTTTTAGCTCCCTTTTGCTTCAACATTGACTTTCACAAAGTCAATTCTGGCCACGATTTCTCTTCGAATACTTTTATCAGCTGTTGATTATCATCAGCTGTGAAGTATTCGCAAGAGCCTTCGCAGAACCGAATTTCTGCAATTGCAGGCGCCAAGGGACGATCTATAGAATCCGTCCAGAATGAGATGCGAAAGACAATCTCCTTGAGGAGTTCTTTGATAATCTCCTCTTGGCTTCTTCTCTTCTGCCAGTACGAAAATGGCTTTTCTTTTTTTGCAACTCGGAGGAATTCAAAGACGCAGTTTGCCGCCATCTTCCGTGCTTTTTCTAGAGAAAGAGAAGCAGCGCTGCACATCGCCACTTGATACAGCCTGGAGCTGCCTCTATCATTTCCAACGCTGCCTAGCGTGAGAATGTTTAAGGCATGTCTTCGGCACAGCTTCAGGGCAGTATCAAAAGTAGCTTTTTTCTCTTTGTCAGCTCCATGGGGAAGCTGAGTGATGTATGGATATCTGGCATGGAACATCCGTGACGTTCGCTGCACTTTCGGAGCCATGAGTTCTTTGAATACCTTTACTTCCGAAAATGGCTTTCGCTGCACTTCTCTGCCAAAAAGCGTTTCAATATCGAGTTCGAGTGTTCCTTGTCTTAATGCAGCTGTAGAGACACATTTCTTCGCTTCATTTTCAATCACAGATTTCACAGAAAGCGTTAAGAAAAAGGTATCAGGGGTGATAGGAAAAGAAGCCAGATATGGACGAATCGTTTTATAAGCGTTGAGGGAGGTGAGCAGTTCGCGATAGATTTCTACATACAGGTTTTCGAGCTTAATTTCGTTTACCGAGTCCCCTTTCACCTCTACCTGGGCTTCGAGCCAATAGGTAAGGCCATCTTGAAAAAGCGTTGGAGGGCGCTTGCAGGTCCAACCGTAGTGATTGGCCGCGTGAAGCGCGGTTGCCATGTCGGAATTAAGAGAGGCAGGCCCTTCGACACCACCTCTGGCCAATGACGGCACACCCATCAACGCTACGAGGAGCAGACCCAAAACAAGTTGTTTCATATATTTTTATACCGTCTTTTACTGGACTTTAGCATTTTTTGAGACCGATTTCGCAGAGGGTTGTCTCTCAGACGATTGCATTTATCATAGATGGCCTGCCCAGGCCGATCTATGATAAA
>CAINFV010000065.1 GCA_903848235.1 Chlamydiia bacterium
GGCCTGCCCAGGCCGATCTATGATAAATGCAATCGTCTGAGAGACAACCCTCTGCGAACTCGGTGCCCAAAAAATGCTAAAGTCCAGATGCAGACAAAAAAACAAATTTTCACGCGACAATAATCTAAAAAATCGACAAGAATTTCTAATCAGAAGGCCCTGATGGAGAGGAAGTAACGTAAATTTATTTTGGATTGAGGATGCGCTCATGATTTCCGAACACAACTTTTGACAATATCTCCTTGACTTTGGGGACCACTTTAAACACTATGGGAAAAAGCGGTATGGATCTCGATAACGACCAATATGGCAGGGCTCGCTATTCAGTCTCTTCTTTTATAACCCCATCAAATATAAGAAAAAATTGACGAGATATTCTTATTCTTCTACAAGTTTTTTACTAGCGGAAGGTCTTTGTGCTAAAAAAAATCATTCCCCTCATGCATGTTTGTTGTTGTTTGTCTTTTAATGTACAGGCCCATCAAACAAAGAATAATCACTCCTCTGAGATAATCTACAAACAAATTAAGGACATTTACCACCCCACTTTTCAAGATTATTATGCCATTCAAGACTACCTCTCTCATGGGAAAAGAGAAGGTCTTGAAAAACTAAAAGACACAGAGTGTAGACAAAGAAATTTTAAGATCATCGGGACTACTCCCGATAAAATGCCTGAAGATGGAATTATCCCCGTCAATTCAGATATCGACGATAAAGAGAATTGCTTGGTGCTTTATGCATCTTTTAATTTGCATTACCCAGAGGGGTTAAAACGCCTCATAAGAATAGTGAAAGAATCTGACTTCAAGGGACACATTCTCTATCACTTCGGAGGCTGGCCTGATCTCGATGGCGGATCGCTGTCTTTAGCGCACGTTCCTTTTGCTTTTAAGGTGTGTTGCTTTAAAGAAGCTCAAAGACTGGGATACAAACGTATTTTGTGGCTGGACTGTTCTGTTATTCCTGTCGTCAGTTTGAATACTATCTTTACAATGATCGCAGAAAAAGGGTATTTTTCGCTTAGAAACTGTCACTATGTAGGACCTTATTGCAATCCTGAAACAGCAGCTTATTTTGGGTATTCTCTTAAGGAAACTTATAGTATTTTATCCTGTCAGGCTGGCTTTTTGGGAGTAGATCTAACATCAAAACATGGAAAAAAAATAATCGCCTTATGGCACAAGGCTGCGCGAGACGAAAGTGCTTTTTATTCAGCTCGATCTGATCAAACCGCACTCTCGCTGATTCTACATAAATGCGGCCTCACAAGTCTCCCAGACCTTACTGAAAACAGTTTCGAATATCCTCACTTAAGACACGATTATCCTTTTACTGAATACATTCCCGAACGATGCCATCCCAGACACGACACCCTTTTTCTCGTTGATCGAAATTTTGTGCAGCATTAAAAAGTTAAAGATTACATCGGAGTCTTATGCGTATAATTCTATGCTTTTTTTGCTTGATCTTTCTTCCTCTAAATGCTCTAGAATTAAAAAGGGTGATCCTAGCCACAAACAATGACCCTCTTTATATTGAATTTTGGCCAGTTGTAGCACCTCTTTGGGAGTCTATGGGGCTGCGGCCTACATTAGCCTTAATTGCAGATGAAAAATGTCCCATCGACACTTCAATTGGCGACGTCATTAGATTTACGCCGCTTCCAGGAATCAAAGAATCCTTGCAAGCTCAAGTCATCCGATTATTTCTGCCCATTCTTTTCCCTAATGAAGGCTGTCTAATTGCCGATATCGACATGATTCCGATTTCTCGCTCCTATTTTTATGAAGGGGCTTCTCATTGCCCGGATGATGGATTTCTCGTCTACAGAAACAAAGCCTCAGGCTATGAAAGAGGGGGGAGATATCCAATGTGCTATCTTGCCGCAAAAGGCAACGTTTTCGGCTCTATCTTTGGAATTACTCGTCACGAACAAATCGCTGAATTAATTCGTAGCTGGAATCAGGCGCGTTTAGGTTGGAATACAGATGAGATAATGGTTTATGAGTACGCTAAGAAATGGGCGGAAAAAGGAGGACATATTGTTTGCTTAAATCATGGGGTCACAGACCGCCTAGATAGGTCACACGGCAATATTAATTTCAATACCCTCGATATTTCAAGATACATCGATTGTCACTGCCCTCGCCCTTATTCAAGGCATCGGAAGTCTATCAATCAAGTGATTGAAGCCATATATAAAATGGACACCAAATAAAATGTGACATACGCTCACACACTGTGATAAAAACCACCCATAAAAACCAAATGAGCTAGGCCTTGGAGAACAACCTCGCCTCCTGAATCTACCCAGCCTCGTTGGCTGCCGCCGGGCATGCAGATGGTGATTTCCTGTAGTGGCGCTACTTCTCCGCGATGGACAAGCAGTCCAGTAATGGCAGCTGCTCCTGAGCTGCATGAGAGAGTCGGCCCACTACCGCGTTCATATACTACAGCATGATAGCACCTCGCGCATGACGCGCGAGAATCGTCTTCCTGCCAGACAAATTCTACATTGGTACGGTTTGGAAACTGTTGATCAGATTCGAGGTTCTTACCATGCACCTGCCAGTTCGTGAGAGGGCGGTCGAAGACAATACAGTGAGGGTTTCCTATCGAGACGATATGTCCCGAAAACATTCTTCCTTCTGATCTGACGCTCACCTCTCCACCATAGTGTATCTGCCCTACCCGTGAGGTGACGAGCCATGCTCCAATAGACGTATGCTGCCGTTCGACAGAACACTCGGCAATGCGCAAACCAATCTTCACCGAAAATGTTGTGCCAACCCCATGAAAAGAGACAAGGTGTGCTGCCACACATCGAAGGCCATTGATGCAATTTTCTGCCTTGCTACCATCAGCATTGAAAATAAACATCTCCGGCAACTCAGAGTGCGGACACCGAGCAAGAACAATGACCCCGTCAGCCCCTACTCCTCCATGCCTGTCGCAAAGAGTAATGGCGTGCTGCTTCCATCCAGAGGCCTCTATTTCCTCTTGGCCCAATTGATATGGTTTCGACAAACGGTCAAGGACGACAAGATCGTTCAGCAGAGAATGGTATTTATAAAACTCTGTCTTCATTCAAATAATTTGCTCAAATAATTACGCCCAGAATCTGCAAAAATACAGACCACGACATCTGTTGAGGAAAGGGCTTTGGCATATTCTAGAGCCACATGAACCACGGCGCCACTACTCAGACCCACGAGCAATCCCTTGTCGCGCGCCAGCCTCCTCGTTGAGGCAAAGGCATCAGCATCAGAAATAGGAATGATATGGTCTACCACCTTCTGATCAAAAGTGTCGGAAATCACATCGATGCCGAGCCCTTCTACTTGGTATGCCAGAGGCTCCTTGGATGAATACAAAGATGTTTCGGCATCAACACCTATAATCTTGATAGAAGACCGTTGTTCTTTTAGATAACGCCCAACACCAGAGAGGGTGCCACAGCTGCCGGCACCACAGATAAAATGGGTGACAGACCCGTTAGTCTGCCGCCAGATCTCTGGGCCCGTCGTCATGTAATGAGCCCGTGGATTAGCAGCGTTATAATATTGATTAGGCATATAAGCACCAGGAATGGATTTCGCAAGCTGCACTGCACGTGAGTGATAGTGCCTTGGATCATCGTGACTGTCTGTATTAGGGCAGATATGAACTTCTGCTCCATACGCCTTTAACACTGCAATTTTTTCAGGTGCCGTACGATCAGGAACTGTGATGATTGTCCGGTATCCCTTTACTCTTCCTATCATACTCAAGGCGATCCCCTGATTGCCAGAAGAAGCCTCTACAATAGTCCCTCCAGGCATCAACTGTCGCGTACGCTCTGCCTCTTCTATCATGTACAGAGCACAGCGATCCTTAATGCTTCCACCAGGATTCATCATTTCTAGTTTTGCCAACAGCATTGGCATCGTCCCAAAGTCAAGACGCATCAGAGGGGTATTTCCAATCATGCGAAGAATAGTGGGGAAGCCCTCAGATATATCTGTAGAGTATTGCGAAGAAATCATAGATCACACATAGATGCTGAATTTTATTATAGAGAGCGAAGCTAACGCCTCACGCAGCTTCACTGCAAGGAAAAACCCTATCGATAGGCAAAAACCGATTCTTCAAACCCAAGTTGCTACCTATTCGTTAGGGGCAACGATGTTGGACCTAACGAATAGGTACTGGACTTTAGCATTTTTTGAGACCGAATTCGCATTCGTTGTCTCTCAGACGATTGCATTTATCATAGATGGCCTGCCCAGGCCGATAAACTTGTCGATGATCCTTTCCGAGGAAGAGTGCTTTTCCAGCTCATAGACGCGGTTGATGTAGCTGTTCCTCTTGATAAGAAGGCCGCTCAGCTTTTCGCCGAGGGCGCCTTCAAGGGCGTTGAAGATCGAGTCGTGGTTCAATTCATGCCA
>CAINFV010000066.1 GCA_903848235.1 Chlamydiia bacterium
CTATGGTCACCAAGCTACTTTGCAGGAAGTTGCGGAGGAGCTCCCTTAGAAACCATTCGTGCATACATTGAACAACAAGCCACGCCAGATGTCGAAGAGCGCCTTACATCCTGCCCATAAATGGGCAGGTTTTACGGCGCATGGGATAAATGCAGAGGCTTCGGCATACATCCACTATGTAAAGCGATTCTTGAACAAGAAGAGGCATAGTTCGTCTAAGCGACCGCTCTGGCGCTACCAGAGTGGACGCTTTTCTGGGTGATTTCGATAGAAAGCTCTGATCCCATCATTTCGTAGCCGACAGGATGGGCATGTCTGACACCCGCTGCGTGACACGCCATTGTAACATGTAACCGTGTGCTCAAGCAGAAACTCTAAAGCCTGCAGCGAATCAGCAAGCTCTAACGTCTCTACCTTCGACATCTGGATCAACGGCGTCATGATAGAAAAAGAAGGATCTTGAAGATCAAGGCGTATCACCTTCTGCACACTGTCAATATACGGTCGATTACAATCTGGATATCCAGAGTTCTCCCCCTCTTGTTCCATAACACCAATAACAAGAGTGTGGGCGCCAAGAGTGTGAGCTAGCGGAGTTGCCATCATCAAAAACAACCCATTTCGTCCAAGGACAACACTATTGGGACATCCATGCGAAGCCTTGATAGGTAACGTGTGAGAGATCAGACTCGAGCTTTCCCACCCAGGCAGAGGAGCGATGTCAATGACCTCTCGACGAATCCCATACTGCGCGGCAATAGTCGCTGCAGCAGAAAGCTCACCCTCATGACGCTGACCATATCGAAAGCCAAGGCTGAGGACAGAGTCCTTGCCGTACTGCTGTGCTGCCAGGAGAAGGCACAAAGAGGAATCCATGCCTCCAGAGTGGAGGACGATTGCTGAATAGCTCATAATAAGGGGGAGTCAGAGGTAACGCCAAGCCTGCGAAACTTTGCATAGCGCTGCTCGAGAAGGATGTGTACAGGGATATGCTGCAAAGCCCGAGCCTTGCCAGTGACAAAAGTTTTCACCTTCAAGAACATCGAGTCTGGATCATAGTGTGCACCACCGAGAGGCTCCGAAATCACCTCATCGACGATGTTCAAGGCAAGGAGATTCTCAGCATTAAGCTTTAGGGCGTTAGCAGCCTCTTGCTTTTTCCCAGCATCCTTCCACAAGATCGACGCACAGCCTTCTGGGCTAATGACAGAGTAATAGGCATGTTCGAGCATCGCCACTACGTCACCTACACCCATGCCCAAAGCACCTCCAGAGCATCCCTCGCCGATGATCAGAATTATGATCTGGGTTTTTATCGAAAACATCTTTTGGATGGCCTCAGCAATCACCAATCCCTGACCGCGCTGCTCAGCTTCAAGACCAGGATAGGCGCCAGGAGTGTCGAGTAATATCAAAATCGGCAGATGGAGTTGCTCTGCAATTCCCATCAGACGAAGTGCCTTGCGAAATCCTTCAGGAGAGACCATTCCGAAATTACAGGCTACACGCTCCTCGGTATTCGCTCCCTTCTCTTGGCCGATAAGGACAAATGGCATGGCATCGATCTTTGCTAACCCGCCAATCACCGCTCTATCATCGCCAATGGTGCGATCTCCATGGAGCTCAAAGAAATCAGTGGTGATTGCTCGAATGTAATCGCTGGTATGAGGTCTCTTTGGATGCCGGGAGATAAGAACACGGTCCCAGGGTGTAAGCTCACTATAGACCTTCTGCTTCAAAGCCTCCAGCTTCCGCTCAAGACGAAGGAGCTCTGTGCGAACAAGAGGATTGTCATCAGACTGCTTTTTGACATGCTCTATCGACTTGATATACTCTTGGATCTGCTTCTCATGAGGAAGATATTGATGCTCTGCCATGAAACCCTTAAATTTCACCTCGCAATAACTTTGACTGCTGAAACGTCGGGACAACTTCCACATATGTTGTCCTCGTAGAGACAACAGAGAAAAGTTCTTTTATATCCTTCCCTGTCAGACGTATGCACCCATCACTTTCAAAGTGCCCGATACTCGAGTTATCTTCTTGAAGATCCCCATCAGCCTCTGTTCGAATCATCGGTGTCCCATGAATACCAAACCCCTTGGCAGGCTCGGAACAGCCTTCTATTTCCTTTTCAAAGGGTATCCAATGCGATCCAAACACTTGCATGAGTTCTATCTGCCGGCCTTTATACATGCCCATCATCTTCGGACGGAAGACAGCAACCCGTGATCCAAGTTGAAACATTCCAACAGGTGTCAGGAAGCCAGAAGCATGGGAAGGATCTTTTCTTCCAACACATACAGGGTAGCTTTTCAAAAATACAACTCTCCGCTCTTGAGGGATCACATAGTAGAGGCGAATGCGGCATGATGACAAAGAAACGACAAGATGAAAGCGGAAATCAAGGTCTTTGCGAAAGACGTTAAACTGCATCCCATCAGCAACAGTCGGTGGAGCTGTATCGCTATTTCCTGTCAGGCTGCGGTAGATGAAATCAAGCGGCGTCTTATAGTAGTTGGCATAATCGATCAACCATGCAGGGCGATGGCGTTTCCATAACACATGACTCTTATAAGAGATCGTTTCTACGATTGGACAGACAGATCCTTTAGAGAATATTGCACCGAGGCCTTCAGGCTCTGCATCATGCTCAATGACCACAGGGCGCTCTTCTGTGGGCTCTGTGGCACTTGCCATAGGCGATGGAAGCTCCGTCTGTTGAGAACGGGTTGGAGCCTGGCGTACAACATCATGAGTTCGAGTGAGGAGAGAAAGCTCTACTTCTTGCTGCACAGGAGGCGATGGTGGAGAGGCTTGCTTCTCAGCACCGCTTCTCTTCATCAGAGCTAACATTCCAATTATGACAAATAATGCCACCGAGACTGTAAGAAACAATTTCGGTAAACTCATCGACTCTCTCCTTCACCTATGTAGCTTATATGAAAAACGACGCGCGCCTTGTCCCTAGCGTGTCGACTTCGACTAGTATACCATTCTTCGACGACAAAATGCGATATTAACAATCAGTGAGTTACAACGCAGGAAGATCTCTCTCGACCATCTTCCGCATCTTCTTGCCAGGAGTAAACTTCACGGCATTTCTTGGTGGGATGACAATCGATACAGAGGCCCTCTTAGGATTTCTCCCCACCTTTTGCTTCCGACGGACAACGTCAAAGATTCCGAACTCACGAAATTCTAGACGGTCTCCTTGAGCAAGGGTCTCCATCAACTTATCCAAAAAGGCTTGGATAATATGGCGCACCTCATTTGGATGGATGTTCTTTTCCTGAGAAATCAGAGTCACCAGGTCTTTCTTTGTCACTGTGTGCTTTAGAGCTTGTTTCATAAAAAATGCGCCATGTTCCAAGGTTTGGGTATATACCTATTGCAATGACACCTCACCCAGCGTCCAACAAAAGGCAAAAAAGACCGATGTAATCGCTTATTCTTATCCCGTCACTTGATTTCGATCAAGCATGTTAGATATACCGATTCTTGTTGAAACTTAAGAGTTTTTTGCCGCATTAAAGTCTCGACCATTGAGCCATCAAAAAACATCCAGGAATACACTATGGGGTGTTTTTTGATGGTCAAATCTCAATCTTTTTCCGCAACAAAAAAAATGCAACTTTTCAACTGTCACCGATATATGCCAAAAAATCACGTTCCGACTTCTAAAATAGCACGATTCTTTTTCCCTAGCGAAAAGAGAACAAATTGGCCTTCAAAGAGATCTTCCTCACGAATCGTGTCCAGCTCGTCAATAATCTTTCGATCTTTGACCCGCACTCCCCCATTTTTGATCAACCGCCGTGCTTCTGCCCTACTTGGAGAAAACCCTGCAATAGCCAATACATCACAGATACGACACCCAACAACCTCATGTCGTCCTAATGTGGAGGAGGGAACTTGTCCCTGCATCTCACGTATTGCATGGAGAGAGAGTGTAGCATTCTCTTGTCCTGGCATCGCATGCTCTGTGATGCGAAGAGCACGGGCAAGGCCATCCTCTCCGTGAACAAGACGGGTCACTTCGTCTGCTAATCTCTTTTGAGCGGTGTTCGGGATATAAGACGTCTCTTTCATACACCGTTCAAGGTCAGAGATTTCTTCAAGATCCATGAATGTCAGTGCCTTGAGCAGGCGAAGTACATCTTCGTCGCTAATCCGATAGAGGTACTGATAAAAATCATAGACTGACAGCCGAGATTCTGACAGCCAAACGGCACCAGACTCAGACTTCCCGAATTTCTTCCCATCGCTTTTGACAAGAAGAGGAAATGTCAAGCCGAAGACCTCTTTGCCTGATAGACGGCGAACCAAGTCAATGCCAGCTGTAATGTTGCCCCACTGATCGCTCCCCCCTAGCTGAAGAGTCACTCCATATTTCTCAAATAGATGGTAGAAGTCGTACGACTGAAGCAACTGGTAGGAAAACTCTGTATAGCTTAACCCCTCTTCTGAGGAAAGCCTAGCACGTACACTCTCGCGGCTAATCATTGTTCCAACGCGAAAATGTTTTCCTATATCCCGTAAGAACTCAATACAGCTCATTGGCTCAAACCAATCGCGGTTGTTCACCATCACGATTTCCTTGGGACCGCCCACCCTACCCAAAATTGTCTCCAAGGTAGTTGTAATTCCTTTCACATTCGCAACAAGGTCGTCATTTGACAGGAGAACTCTCTCGATACTCTTCCCTGAAGGATCTCCGATAAGACCTGTCGCCCCACCGACGAGCACCACTGGGCTATGGCCGTATCGCCGAAACCATGCCAGCCCCATGATCGCCACCATATGCCCTAGATGTAGGCTATCTGCTGTCGGGTCAAAGCCGCAGTAGAGCTTGATAGGCTTGTTTTTCTCAACAATAGAAGCGATTTCGTCACTGGTCTCTGCTTCTACAAGGCCACGTGCGCGGAGGATGTCAACAACCCCTTTCATAAAAAATCTCTCAAGTAAAATACAGGTATATGTAGGACTAACTAAGGAAAAGTATACCAAATGGCTCTTCTCTTTATCGACGATTTTCCTTGCATCGCCAAAAACAAATCTCTCAGATACACTTGAAACCAAATACATGAGGAATCGTATGGCACACGCAAAAGAGAGCAAGACCATCTTACGTTTACGAAGAAAGCTCAAACGCCGGCTTCGAGAAGAGTCAAAGGCCATAAAAAAGAGCGTATTGAAGAAAATCTCTCAGGTCATCCGCTTGCGATTTGACAAGCAGCTACTTGACACCCACACGGTAGATGTCATCGAAGGACGACATGCGAATCTCTCTTCCGTCGAGATGATTCAGAAGCTCCGGACGAAGATCCTCAAAGACTCTGAGCGCCTCTCAAAGCTCTCTCGAGAAGCTTTTAAAATTAAAACGGATTCTGTTCTGCAATAAAAAAGTGTTCGAGTCCGTATCTCTCTGCTAGATGGTTTCCCAACAGCTGAACACCGATCTTTTCGGTCGTATAATGGCCAAAGGCCATGAAGTGAATGTCCGATTCCCTGACACAATGCCAAGACCTGTCATCAATAGTGCCATTGATAAAACAGTCTACATGTGCATCCAAAGCTTCTTGTAAGAACCGATGGCCTTGCCCTGAGACAAACGCACAGGTCCTTATCTGACGAGACTCGTCATTTGCTAAGAATATTCCTTTCGATCCCCAGTGGTTTTGCAAAGAGATATAGAAGTCTTTCCCAGTCATGGGGATGGAAAGCGTCCCCCTCACTCCAATCGTCTTGCCATTGACTATCCCAAAGGGATAAAGATCTGTCATGCCAAGGGATCGTGCCCAAGGCCATGCATTTCCAAATTGCTCATGCGCATCGAGCGGCAGATGATAGGCCAGCAGATGGGCACCAGATTCCATCAGGCGGCCAAGACGCTGTCTGAGAAACCCGTGCACTCCTAGAAAGTTCTGGGAAAGAAACAGACCATGGTGGACAAGGAGGATATCCGCACCATTTCGACAAGCCTCATCAATGGCATACTGACTCGCAGTTACGGCTGTGGCTAACCGTCGAATGGGACGCGTCCCCTCCACTTGAAGCCCATTTGGCGCCACATCATGAAAAGAGGAAACATCAAGAAGCTGGGCAAGATACTGGCTGATAGAGAACATATCGATTGACATGGTACAAACCTCAAAGTATGAGTAAGGGATCGGACAGAAATTTCTTGTTCAAGAAGAGATATAACATTGGTCTGCTTTCGCTGGAGGTCAATGCTACTGTGATCATCGATTTTTTTTAAGGAAGAATATGGATTGGGATAAGGTTAAACAGGACATCGGTGTCTTTTCGGCACATCTTGCACCAAAATCCGGCCTCATCGGCCTCGGAAGCGGAAGCACCAGCATTGAGTTTATTAAGGCCCTGGCGCCCATGTACGCTTTAGGCACTTATGGCATTCAGTGCCTTGCCGCCTCCTTAGAAAGTGAGTTACTCGCGAAGACCAAGGGCCTTCCATTAATGGACCATCGACATTGGACCGATGAGATCGATGTCACCTTTGACGGTGCCGACGCTGTTGATGATGAAGGAACGGCTATCAAAGGTGCTGGCGGCGCCCTGCTGCGCGAGAAAATTCTCGCCCACTCATCAAAACGGTTTGTACTGATGATCGACGAGCGCAAATGGAAGAAGCCATGGCAAGAGTGTCTTCTCCCTGTCGCCGTGGTTCCCTTCGGACTGATGGCAACCATCAGAGAAATCCAGCAGCTTGGGATGCGCCCTGTGCTAAGAAAGAATGGGGCAGCGCCATACCTTACGAATGACGGATTGTTTATTATCGACATCCCTCTCACCCTTGCCGTACATTCGCTAGCGGATTTAGACAGCCAGCTCAAAGAAATACCGGGTGTTGTAGAAACGGGAATATTTTTTCATTTCGCTTCAGAAATCGTCATCGGCTATGGTAACGGAAAAGTTGAGCATAAAATGGTGGTCGTATGACGGAAGACTTTGTACAAGTGTCCTTTGACAGAATCGTTCAGACACGTGCTTATACCGCTGTTGTGTTACGAGAAAAAGATCTACGGTTTGCTATTTTCTCTGATGCAAGTGTCGGTCGCTTTCTGCAATCCCATTTAAGCGGTGAAGAGCGTCATCGCCCTCTCACCCATGATTTGATTTCCATGATCCTTCAAGGCTATGACATTCGTGTCAAACAGGTTCTCATTAACGATCTTCAAGACACCACCTTTTTTGCCCGTCTCTTCCTTGAGATGGTCAAAGACGGCCTTCGGCATATCATCGAAATTGATGCACGGCCTTCCGACAGCGTTATTTTAGCCTTTCTCCATAACGCTCCCGTGCTCTGTGCGCGTCACGTCATGGAAAAAGTGATCCCCTTCGCTGAATAGTCTCTTTATGTTGATGGTGAAGTCGACTCTTTTCCCTCAAGAAGCGCATAGTGAGCATTATCCCAGAAGACTAGCGAGATCACAGCCCCAGCCGCAGCGACCTCCCCCTTTGGGAACCGACCGGAGGGTTTGAGTTGTCCTCGATCATCTGTAGCAAACGTTGTCCCTGCACGACTGTATACAACAATTGGCCTTCCATACACTTTTGAAGCACAAAAGAGCGCAATATCAGAAGTCCATTCATCTTGATCTTTGTTGGAAAACTTCTGTAAAAACCTTTCTACGTCCCTATCTCCGAACTCCCCACACAAACGATCCTTATTTTCAGTAGCGTATTGTGTGATTTTTCCTCGATACTCTTTGATATCTGCTTTGAGGCGGTCTGCTGATTCTGGAACATCTTTTGAGTAGGCATCTTTTCCGTGCAGCGCTAAAAGAATGGCCTCTACACCACAATTTCCGTCATGAGACCTAGGTTCAATCGGGATAAAGGAAGAACAGATGGCGCTAGCAAAATTTCCTTCTGATCGAAGAAAAGATGGCACCTGATCTATATCTGTGAACTGAGAAACCCCTCGAATATTAAAGAAGTATTTTTTATTTGGCTCAAGAGGACGAATAGACTCTTGAACAAATGGCAGATAATTCCGTAGAAGCTCCGTTAAGATCATTCGAGATTCCTCAGACATTGTAGATCCCTCTGGCCACGAGCCATGAACAGCATCGACAAAATCTGATTCTTCCAGAAGTCTATCTGCCTCAGCAGATCCATCCATGCTTCGCACACTTTCGAAAACCTTCGCGCAGAGTGTGAAAAACTGGAGCTCCTCCAATCCTTGGATATCATGCAACAGAGAGGTAATTAATTTTGGCGGAAAATTTTTATTAGGAGTTACAGGAGTCAGTGAGAAGGGAGCATACTCTGCGACGTGCTCCAGAAAACTCTCCTTCGGTATCCATTGGTTATCTTCTTGAAGTTCTACGTACCCCTCAGGATTCACATATGAAATCAAATATTTTACGTTGGGGGTCATTATAATCTCTAACTTCGGATTCTTGGGATCTTCCACTGAACGTACTGCAGAATATCGGCCTACATAAAGCAACGAGACAAGGGCAAAGGCTGCGGAATGAGAACGCTTTTGGCGATCGTACTGCGTTGACAATAGCTCGTCTCGTGACAACCATCTATAAAGATATGAAAGAAGACTGAGCAACGTGTTGGAAGCTTCCCATTCAGGAGATTCTTGAAAACGAGTATACTTTGCTTGGAGTACACCTGCGAGTCCTTCTATAGTCTCAAGCGAATCTTTGGAGAAGACCTCTTTAGGCTGCAGTTGTTCCGTCATGGGTCTAGCAGCAGCTGCTGCCACGATTCCATCGAAAAGCCACTGTACTTCAGGTAAAATAGCTCTTGTCGGCACCTCTTCAGGAGGCTCTGTTTCCTCTTCGGATCCCCTTGATGGTGCACGCGACAGCTGTTCAATGTGATCCTCTTCTGAGGATAGATCGGGCGAACTTCCCGATGAAGTTGAGCTCTGCGATGATGAGCTCGATTCACTCGCTGAAGACGAATCATCTGAGCTAGGAAACCCCAAAAAATGTGACACAACGTAACTTTGTTTAAGATCAGAGGCTACTCGTTCAATCTCGAAATACAGTTCAAGATCTATCTCCTCAATCGCCGTCAAACAATCTTCCGCATCTGTGGCATAGTCAGGGACGACGGCTAGCAGACGTCGACGAAGAGATACCGGCGCACTATTTCCAAAAATCCCGCGCGCAGGAAGCAACTTCTCAACCTTTCCCTCTCGTACACGAAGGAGCTGTGCATCTTGAGCACAACAAAGGCTCTTGGCCGGCTCCACATTTCCCCAGATCAGAAAGGAACGGGCTCCGCATATTGATACTTCTTTTGCCATACGAAGTAACGTCACAACAACATTCATAAAAAACTCAATTCCGTTTCCTAAACCACGTAATCTTTCAGTTGATTCCAGTGCGTTAAGGAGTGAAAGAGGATCATACGGATCGATGATCTGTTGGAGCCGTTCATGAAACTCTTCAATCGAGGGATGTGGCGGGAGCAGAGGTACAACACACAATTTTCCCGACTCTTCTTCCGAAACCCCGAAAAGTGTCGCCCATTGTTCTTGAGAGTATAAACCATTATGTGTACGGAAACGCCGTAACATGACTATTTTTTGATCCGCCGACAACGTGTCTGCTCGACGACATTTTTCTGCCGATGATTCAGGAATTTCATTGAACCAAGCACACGCCTCTGTTGCTGACATCCTCGATACGAAGCGGATGAGAGGCTCAATGGGTAGATGCTGAAGGGAATGAAGACGCGGGATAAACTCTTTCAACCGATCAGCTTTTTCTAAGCAATACACCACTTTTGGAGACAGCTGTTGAGGATCGAGATGGTCAATCAACATGAGCTGCTGATCAATGCTCAGAGGGTTGATAAAATTCTCATATGAAAGTACGTCATCAACCTCCTTTGCACCAAGGTACACCGGAATACGCCATCCTGCAAGAATTGAAAACACACGCCGAAATGAATTCCATTCAAGCTCAATCGGTGACAGCTGATCAAAAATATTCCAATGGGATTGATTGTGGCTGAGTATTCGAATCCATTCAGGAGAGTATCCTAAGGGAACCAGCGCTCTTATATGACGAAAAAGAGCTTCCCTTTTACTGGAATAATCCATATCTGCAAAAAGTGAAAACCATTCTTGAGTTATTGCCTTAAGTGGCATGTACTCTACAGAAAATCTGAAGTAAACTGAACGGCTGCACCCACTTTCTAAACATCGAAAGAAGAGCTCAGGATCGCCTCCACGCTCGCAGAAGCACCGAAACAGATTGAGCGAAAATCTAATCAAACTCTTAGCTGGATCGACAATCATTTTGGCAAGGGGGACAATCCACTTTTCAGGGAGGGACCAGAACCACACGATGTCTTCAGCCGTCACTTTTTCTACACTCGCACACGTAAGAAAAAATTTGTCGAAATCACCCTGATGAAATCCAAGTGACTCGACCATTTTTTTCCCGTGGTCGATAGATGCTAGCACAGCACGACGAAGGTCATTTGACGACATGGACCAGAACCAAGGGTAGTCCTCCGGGCGCGATGTCGATAGATTTCCAGACAGTACAGCCTCAAGAAACAGAGGAACTCCCTCAAGAGCATTTTCAACATTCACAACATATTGCGTTCGATAGATGTGCTGCATCACCTGAAGTTTCAAATCTCTCAGTTCCATCTCACGCGGCGTAAGATCCTGCTCTTCTTGAGATTTCATTTTCAAATTATGGATTTCTTCTCGAACTCTACCACCGAGAGCCAATACATCTTTCAGGATTTGTTCATGTTTGTTGAGTAGGTCAGCCTTGACCCGAAGGAATAGCTCACGGCCACTTTGATCTTCACTGAAGTAACGAAACACATGAAGGAAATTCTCGCATACTGTTTGCAGAGATTCGATCATCTCCCCCAAATATTTTGGCGCTATTTTAAGAGTTGCGCCATCGGATGCCCCATGAACTTGTTTAAGAAAATTGAGGGCTAATCCAAAAATCCTCGAAAGCTCTTGCTGGGGAACCGAAGGGGTGTTTCGAAGAATTTCACACATGGAAGCGCAACTTTGCGCCAGCCGTTTCTCGTCTCCATGAGATGAAGACACAAAATTATAAAAATTTTCATGAGAAATCATTTCTTCATCAATATCTAACTGTGTCTGTCCGCCAGACGGAGTTACGGCTACTGGTAATTTATCGGGACAAACTTTATTCACCAATGCAATGAGCTCCAGGAACTGTGTAACCAACTCCTTCAAAGAGGCTGACTCTTGTATCCGAAATTCGATCAGACGTTTCGACCCACTTTCTATATATTGATAAAAATTCGATTCTAGGGACCTCTTAAGTTTATCTAGCTCATGAAAGAATGACTCTGAACCAAAATCCCCGAAAAAAAACGAACGAAAATCCCTCCGAACACTCTCGTAAAGCGCTTTCATTGTATCAATACAATCGTGGCTCTGGTTCAGAGGAATTTGTACCCCAGTCAAAAAAATCTGTTGGATGGATCTAGGGCCCTGATACATCAGCCGGAGATATTCGATTGAAAAATCGTCGCGCCCGTCTTGAATCATCGTTACAACAGCTAAAAAATCTTCATCTGGAAGCGTCAAAAACCAGTCAAGGTGTTTGTAATTGTCTGTAGATCGAGTGAAAAAGGTTTCAATTGTGTATACCTCTTCCTCTTTTTTCCCAAATAAAGAGAGTTTTTCACAAAGCCTTTCGAGGTATGTTGGCAGCGATTGGATCAACTGTTTGGGCGAAAGAGCGTACAATGGACGCGCCTCCAGCCGACGCTCCTCTATGGGGTCCAACGCATCCTCTTGTGAAGAAGCAGCTTGTTGAAAATACTCCCTCAATGGAACAAGTTCCGATATTTGCTCTCCACTACCTGATGGAGCGTGGCAGCTGCCCCTCAATGCCTTGAAATAGTTTTCCGCTATTCGGCTAAACGTCGAAATTTTTGCAAGCACCTTCGGCTGAAGAATCTCTTTTCTCTCTTGAGTCAGAAATCTGGAGGATTCGATCGACGCCTTCGCCTGCTCCCAGATTCTTGCAAAACTGGTTCGATTTTTTGCGTTGGCCGCTTGATCACAGGCAATGTGAACGGTTTTTTCCATGTCAACGGCTTCTTCCCAAGGCATTTGAGCTTTCTGATCAACAGAACCTTGGCACAAGTCATGATAATAAAATTGCGCCGACATACAAAACTCCCAAAACATATGAGATTACAAACAGTTAAAATACAAACAACATTAACACAATAAATTAATTTGCACATTAATAATATCGATTCGTTCGCGGTTGTAATCTAGAATGATTTGAGCATTATTCACCGCTTTTGCATCATTTGTACCTGTTCATGCATAATCGACTAGAATTTTCAATTTCCACCAAAAGAGTTGTTTATGAGCATTCCAAGAGCACTCCAGCCTTCACAAGACACCTGGGATTTGACCCCGATGTACCAAGATTTCACGGCATGGAAAAAAGATTTAGACGATGAAGCACAGCAAGATTATGCAGCACTTGCCGCTCCGTATAGAGACTCCAAACAGCTGACGCCGAAGCAACTCCGAGCCCTGTTTGATCTCTATTATTCTCTCGAGCGACGACTTCGCAAGATCTACACGTGGGCCCATCTGTTTCATGACCAAGACATCGCCAATGATGAGGGAAAACAAGCCTTGCAAAGGGTCGTGGCTCGCTACCACACCTTCTCTGAATCCTTTTCTTGGATGGAACCTAAAATTCTCTCCCATAGCATCGCGAAAATCACCTCATTCATTGAGTCAAAAGCCACCGCTCCCTACAAGGTCATCCTCGAGCGCCTTGTCCGTATCAAGCCTCATACACTCCCAGAAGAGCAAGAAGCGCTCATGGCTATGTCATCAAGAGCAATGGATGCATCACACAAAGCCTTTTCGGCAATCAACGACGCTGATTTTCGCTTCGCAGATGTACAAGACTCATCAGGCACTCCTCATTCGCTGACACATGCAACCTATGGCGTCCTGCTTCGCAGTCCGGACCGACAGCTGCGCCAACGAGCCTTCGAAACTGTTCATGGCCAATACCAGAAGTACGAAAACACCTTTGCAGAACTGCTGAACGGCACTCTCCAACACCATTACTTTGAAGCAAAAGCACGAGGCTACGCTTCCTGTCTTGAGGCATCACTCTTTCCAAAAGACATCCCTGCCTCTGTCTACCATGCTCTTATACAAACAGTCCGATCCAATATCCACGTACTCCATCGGTATGTTCATCTGAAAAAACAAGTTCTTGGCGTCGAAGAGTTGCATCCATGGGACTTGTATGCACCGCTGACTCCTGACGTGTCATCGGCCTACACATTCGATCAAGCCGTTGAACTGACGATACAGGCCTGCCACCCTCTTGGAGCGGCATATGTCGATCGACTTACACAAGGACTGACCGCGCTTCGGTGGGTAGATCGGTATGAGAATCTCAACAAACGGTCTGGGGCATATTCGAGTGGATGCTACGACAGCCCTCCCTATATCCTCATGAACTTCAAGGGACTGTTGCGCGATGTCTTCACTCTCGCTCATGAAGCTGGACACAGCATGCATAGCGACTGTAGTCGTAGACAGCCATTCCAAACTTCAGACTATGCGATTTTCGTCGCAGAAGTAGCCTCCACCTTTAATGAAGAGCTTCTTTCACAAGAGCTCTTGCAGCGAGGCATAGGGTCTCCTGCGGCACAAGCATCGATTCTCAATGAGAAGCTCGAAGACTTTCGAGGCACGCTCTTTCGCCAAACGATGTTCGCTGAATTTGAGCTCTTTATCCACGAGAGAGTCGAGCATGGCGAGCCAATCACACCAAAAATTCTCTCAGAGAAATATACTGAGCTAAATCGTTTTTACTATGGTGATGAGCTCTGCATGTCGCCTATGACAGGGATTGAATGGGCTCGAATCCCCCATTTCTACTACAATTTCTACGTCTACCAGTATGCAACGGGCATAAGTGCAGCATGCGCACTCGTTGACCGTGTATGCCACAAGGGAAAACAAGCACAAATCGACTACCTATCATTCTTACAATCAGGATCAAGCCGCTTCCCTATCGATCTTTTGTCATCTGCTGGAGTTGATATGTCGTCCGGAGAAGCCGTCGTTCGTGCGATTCAACGAGTTGATGCGCTTCTCGATCAGTTCGAGGCGATCCTGCCAAGCGTTAGCAGTTGAATCAATCAACTGCTAATTCCTTGCGGAAAATCCTCTCTTTTTCTATGATCATTGCCGCAAGGGAGCTCGCCCGGCTTCACCTCTGCACAATTTTGGAAACATGAGAGGTATTGAGATGGCTGATACAGAAAAAAAGATTCAACTCAAACCGCTAGGCAACCGCGTACTGGTGCGCCGTTTGGAAGAGAAAGAGACTGTCAAAGGAGGCATCATCCTCCCAGAGACTGCAAAGAAAAAACAGGAAATGACTGAAGTCGTCGCCGTAGGACCTGGCAAGAAAACCCAAGATGGCAAACTCCTCCCTATGCCAGTGCGCGTCGGAGATGTTGTCCTCGTTGATAAATATGCCGGCCAAGAAATCACCCTCAACAACGAAGAGTTTGTCGTTGTCCGAGGAGACGACATTGTTGCTATCATCGAGCGCTAGCTAACTGAAAGGAACGTAAGCACATGGCTCCCAAAGAAATTAAGTTTAAAGAAGAAGCACGAAAAAAAATTCTGAAAGGCGTTCAAACCCTTTCTAACGCCGTCAAAGTAACACTCGGCCCCAAAGGCCGAAATGTCATCATTGACAAAAGCTACGGCGCACCACACGTCACAAAAGACGGTGTTACAGTCGCAAAAGAGATCGAACTTGAAGATAAGTTCGAAAATATGGGCGCCCAGATGGTCAAAGAAGTTGCCAGCAAGACAGCCGATAAGGCTGGCGACGGCACAACGACAGCAACCGTCCTCGCAGAGGCAATCTATACAGAAGGCCTTCGAAATATCGCCGCAGGAGCCAACCCCATGGACCTCAAACGAGGAATGGAAAAGGCGCTGAAGATTGTCGTAGAAGAGCTGGCGAAACGGTCGAAGAAGATCAAAGATAAAAAAGAAATCGCCCAAGTAGCAACTGTCTCCGCAAACTGCGACTCTGAGATTGGAAATATCATCGCTCAGGCGTTCGAACGCGTTGGAAAAGATGGTTCTATTACTGTTGAAGAAGGTAAAGGCTTTACCACAACACTCGACGTTGTAGAAGGCATGAACTTTGACCGCGGCTATCTCTCTGCATACTTCATGACAAGCCCAGAAACACAAGAGTGCATCCTCGAAGATGCCTACGTCCTTATCTTTGAGAAGAAAATCTCAGGCATCAAAGACTTCATCCCCATCCTCCAAGCTGTCGCAGAAACAGGACGCCCGCTTCTCGTTATCGCTGAAGATATCGAAGGCGAAGCCCTCGCCACACTAGTCGTCAACCGCCTTCGCGGTGGCTTCAAAGTATGCGCTGTCAAGGCCCCAGGGTTTGGCGACAGACGCAAAGCAATGCTTCAAGATATCGCCATCATTACCGGCGGGCAATTTATCAGTGATGAGCTTGGCATTAAGCTTGACCATATCACCCTTGAGATGCTCGGACGAGTCAAAAAAGCGATTATCAAAAAAGATGAAACTACGCTCGTCGAAGGCGCAGGGAAAAAAGATGAGATTGCATCACGTATATCTCAGCTGAAACGTCAAATCTCTGAAGCTAGCTCAGAATATGACCGCGAGAAACTCCAAGAGCGCTTAGCAAAGCTCTCTGGAGGCGTCGCTGTCATACGCGTCGGTGCAGCAACAGAAGTAGAGATGAAAGAAAAGAAAGATCGCGTTGATGACGCTCAGCATGCTACAGCAGCGGCGA
Source organism: Chlamydiia bacterium (assembly GCA_903848235.1). Classification (GTDB taxonomy): domain Bacteria; phylum Chlamydiota; class Chlamydiia; order Chlamydiales; family FEN-1388; genus CAINFV01. The sequence goes on from CAINFV010000066.1 coordinate 15,858, forward strand.
TCGAAGAAGGCATCCTCGCTGGTGGCGGCGTTGCCTTTATCCGTTGTATTCCTGTCGTCAACACCCTTGCCGCCTCCCTTGAAGGCGATGAGCGCACAGGAGCGAAGATCATTGCAAAAGCGCTTACCTCCCCTCTTCGACAGATTGCCGAAAACGCAGGGCTTGAGGGCGCTATCATCCTGCAAGAAGTAGAGAAACTCAAAGATGAATTTGGGTACGATGCCCGCGAAGCACGCTTCGTAGACATGGTACAAGCAGGTATCCTTGATCCAACAAAAGTAGCGCGTTTTGCACTTGAAAACGCAGTCTCTGTTGCTGCGATGCTTCTGACCACAGAGGCTATCGTCGCTGATGCTCCGCAAGAGGAAAAGGAATCTCTTCCTCAGGCAGGAGGCATGGAGTATTAAAAAGCTGATGTAAAGGGCATGCCGCCTTTTATACATGATCGACAGGGGAGGAAACCCTCCCCTGTATTCGGCTATTTTACATGCATTTCCACAAGAAGGTTTTTTTTAGATGAGGTGGGCTTTATATAGTATAGCCACGTTAGCTGCCGTCGTGTTGAGTTTTTGGGGATACCTATGGATCCATCGCGTTGACTTCCTGAAAACCGCTCTCACCCGTGCCTGTCCTCCGTATACAGTTACCATCGAGTCTGTAGAAATACAGGATTCTCAGACTGTCATCATCAAGAACCTCTCTGTCTGTACAAAAGAAAACGCTCCCCAGTCACTTCTCATCATCACACAAGCAACCGCTTGCGCAACTACTGCATCATGGCTCCGCTGGCTGCTGACACCCTCGCAAGCACCTCTCCATCTGAGGAACATCACGCTGACTGTAGCAAAGAGATCTCCACTTGTGTTTGAACACCCCTCGCCTCGTATCCATTTCTCAATCGACACGCTTCACGTCAAAGGTCCTCTCTTAGAGCAAATGACATATCACTCCATTCAAGATTCCCCTTCTACAATCCTAGCCCGCGTTTCATCGACAAGAGACTGAAAACGAAAATAAAATCCCCTGGAAGCAAACTCGATCTTGGCGGAAAACCAGCAGACTCGTTACCATGTCGTCAACGATTTTTCTATTCCGGATTAGCTCAGTGGTAGAGCAGTTGACTGTTAATCAATTGGTCGCAGGTTCGAATCCTGCATCCGGAGATCCCCTTCTGAACGCTCTATACCCAGACTAGATCACATCTTCCAGCATTTCACTGAACGCATGTAGGAAAAATTGAACTGGTTCACTCTCCGTGCCTAACATTTCCCGCATATCCCCCAGCAACACATTAAGCCTAGCTACCACTTCATCGTTTGAGGAAAAGCCCTCTGCATTGTGTTGTTTTATCACTCTTATCCAGTCGTTCACCCTTTTCTGCTGTTCTGCCGGCAGCTTTAGGGGCGCTAAAGCCGTTTCTAATTGGGTGAAAAACTCCGGCGGAATTTTGACCCTAAATCGATACATCTTCTTCTCTGCCGCCGGAGCTTCGCTACAACGTGAGGCGGCGGCTGCCTTTTCCGCAAATTTGTTTTTAGCAACAACGGCATCAAGCCGCCCTTCAACGACTGCCCGAATCCTCCCAATCAAACCCATGAACTGTGAGACAGCATCGCGACGGTCGAAAAGAGAACAGATATCACCACTTACCTGGATCATCTGCTCTTCATAATGCACAATTTGACGCGAAGACCTTTCTACATTTCGCTCCCCTTCCCGCACCTCTTCAACGGTTGGCCCTGCACTTCTGAAAAAGTCCATGACCACTGCAACAACCCAACACTCATTTTTTTTCCGCTCTGCCGATACCACCACCGCTGCTTCCATCTGTTTTTGACGCATCTCCAATGCCAATAGTGCCGTTCTGCCTTCCTCTATTTTTCTCTGGAGCCCTTCTGCCGACTGCAAATAATTCGCATGCAGTAGAGCAAGCTCACTATCACACCGCTTCAAGGACCCTTCGATCTCTCGAAGGACAATGGTAGATACCTGAAGCTCACGAGCAGCACTTTCCTCATTCTGCTCATCACTGTGCGAATACTCCGACAACCGAGCAAGCACAGGAGAAATTTTGGCGGCGATATTCGAAGGCAGCTCTTTTATTTTCTCAAGCTGTAATCGAATATCATGTATTCGTCTGTCAAGCTCTTTGACAAAAAGAGCGTGATGAACGGTCGGCCGACGCACAATGGTGCTAGCAGCAACAGATCCTTCTGCAGAAGCATGTGCTACAGCAGAAGATGCTCCTCTCTGACAGCTTTCTCCAAGATGGGCCGCCGCCGTTAACTGGTCACTTTTCATTGTTCTTCCTTACCAAAAAACAGTGTAAAATCGCATCGACCTCCTTCCACAAGAGCGTCAGTAGAGACGGTGGAGAGGTGCTAGATCACCTTGATTTTTCGAAGCCGACTCACCATATCATCAAACTCTGCATCAAACGAATCCACAAGCACACGTTTGGCGCAAAAGGCATCACCAGCTTTGGCCATATATCGCACAATACTTCGATGTTTTGCTGAAGTGTCAGAACCGTCGTTGTTGTACGCCTCTGGATGCCATTGGATACCAAGAAGCGGAGCTCCGTGCTCCTGTTCAAACACCTCTACGGTGTCTTCGTCTGGATGCTTGAAAACACCTGCTCCCTCTTTCTTGCACTTCGGAGCAACAGTGTCATCTTGCAGTGCTGTCCCAGCAATCGACACTCTAGGCCGATTGTGAATTCCTCGTGGAAGTGATGCCAGATCTGCTGCCTTCCAATGAACACTGTTCACTGTCAGCCCGACTGCTGGGTGAATCATTTCTAGGGAAGGCAAAGGTACTGACGCCCCGGCAGTCCACTTACCAGTTGCAGCCGATGGTAAAGCTCTCGGATGGAAGGTTGCATACCGCTGGGAATCCGTCAGAGCGCCAGCGAGCATCGATGAAGCCGTGATAGCGACTTTGTGCATTTGCGTGTTAAACCCGACTTTCCCTTTTGTGGTAATAGCAGGCATTCGCTCCCACGCATGGTCCTTCACATCCTTAAGGCTACCTCCCAACGAAGACCAGATCTGCCATGACCCTGCACAAATCCCTAAAACAGGTCGGCCTTGGAGAAACGCTTTTCGCAATAGTTCACGTTCGTGGGCATCCCTGAGGGCAAGCGCTTGTGGTCGCTTTCTTTCTGTCTCCCGAGCATGGCCTGTGATAACTAATAAGCCAACACGATCTGCCGCCGTAATCATTGGGGGGACTTTTTTTCCTTCAGCCGTCATCTCTCCATAAGGCAAGGCCGATATCGCCTCTCCTTTCACATACGATTGAAGAGCACTCATTGTCATTCCAGCGGGAACAGAAAGCCTTGTCTCCCGACCCGTTGTTTTTTGGATGGTAAAGTGATCGTAGAACGCACCTCCTCCCCGTCCCTCATCTCTATATGGTATCTCAATATAGGTCGCAGGTGGGCGACCAAAAGGAACAAACGTTGCTGACTCAGCCATAAATTACCCATGATTTAGTTATGTAGAACGCATCAAAAAGTTGATACAACAAATTATCTATAGTCAGAAATCAAAAGTACAGAAGATCTCACTTCATAAAAATCACGATAAATTTTGACACACAAAACTTTTTCTGACTTAATAGAACGACAAGAAAACCATAGAAAAAGAGGAGTGACAATGAGAAAAAGTATGTTCGCAGCACTTTCACAGGGCGTAATGGCAATCTTCGGCCTTATCGCGTTTAGCTCGCCACAGGCCGAAGCATGCACCAGAGCTGTATTCATTGGCTCAGAAGACGTGGTTATTACTGGAAGATCGATGGATTGGTCCGAAGACATGCACTCCGACCTCTGGGTATTCCCTCGAGGGATAAAACACGATGGCGCCGCAGGCCCTCGGTCCATTACGTGGACTTCGCTCTACGGTAGTCTCATCGTAGCTTCCTACAACGCCGGCACGGCCGATGGCATAAATGAGAAGGGTCTCGTCGCTAATCTGTTATATCTCGTTGAATCAGACTATGGCAAACCAGGCAAGGATAAACCACTCTTAGCGATCAGCCTCTGGACACAGTATGTATTAGACAACTTCTCAACAGTCGCCGAGGCAGTCGATGTTTTGCAGAATGAGCCTTTCACAGTGATTCCTTCAGCATTACCTCACGAACCTCCATCTCAGCTTCATCTATCCATTTCTGACGCAAACGGCGACTCTGCAATTTTTGAATATATCGATGGAAAGCTCGTCATTCATCATGGAAAACAGTATCGGGTGATGACAAATTCTCCAACTTTTGACAAACAACTCGCGCTCAACGCCTATTGGGAAGAGATTGGAGGCCTAGTATTCCTTCCAGGAACAAATCGAGCATCAGATCGCTTCGCCCGCGCCTCATTTCTTCTCGGCTCTATTCCAAGAGAAATCGCTCCACAGTATATAACAGCCGTTCCTGATGAGAAATTCGTCAATCAAGCCTTGTCAAGTATGATGGGCGTTATTCGAAGTGTCGGCGTACCTTTGGGAATCACAACGCCAGGGCATCCAAACATCTCCTCTACAATATGGAGAACCGTTTCTGACCAAAAAAACAAGGTGTATTTCTTTGATTCAGCCACAAGTCCAAATACATTCTGGGTGCCGCTTTCAGATCTCGATTTCACAGAAGGTGCTAGTGTGAAAAAGCTCACAGTGTCTGGTGGAAAGGTATACTGCGGAAATGCTGCAGCTCATTTTGAGCCGTCAGAACCCTTTCCGTTCCTTCCAGCATATCCACAGTAACACACGCTACGGAAAACACTATTTTTTACAGTCAGAGATGGGTCTACCCATCTCTGAATTCTTACTATTTCTTCCGTACCGGCGTTGGGAACGCAACGGTATATTCTGTTCCTGTCCTGCTATCGATCGCCATCAATGAAAAGCGTCTTGACCTAATCCCTAACCAGGTTGGCACTTCTGATTCACACTTCGCATCTCGAGCTTGATCTCGAGTCCTTTTCGGAGGCTCCTGCTCGTCGACATCCCGAAAATCATCAACAGATTGATCATAGAGAGCAAGAATATCTCGTTGTCGTGTTGGCCTAAAGAAGTGATGGTACAACGTTGTATCGTCCATACACTCTTCGAAGACTCCTACCACACGCGACTGCCCCTCCCCGGGCAGACACATTGACCCAACGCATCTGAAAAGTTGGTTCACTCTCCCTGTTGTCGGGGACAGGAACGGGACTGGCTCACAGTTTGCCATAATGACTCTAGCAATAAAAAGCGGATGAGAATGATTCCTCACGGCACTCAATTCCTCTGGAGAAAGTAATTCGTGATCACCTCTCAAATATTCAGCCCATCTCTTAACACGCTCGTGAAGAATGGGCCGCTTTGCAAGACAATACTCAGTATCTCTTACTTCCAGGTGTTGCTGTTGAGGCTCAGACACCGCACATTGCACCATTTCTTGCGCTGCAGCCGCACATCCTACATCACCCTGGTTCGATGCGGGAGTTGAAAGTTGAATTTTCTGTTGCAGAGGAGCAACGTTGTCGGCGATGGTCAGCGACCGAAAGGCCCTCTCCATCGCTTCAACCCCTTCTTGCACCTTCTTTTTGGACGGTACTGCACCATCCATATGTGCGCAAAGGCGGGGATCGGATTCTTTCCGATGTACTAAAAGTTCTGCTGCTGCAGGTTTTGCGTCTAAGGATTGGAGTGAAGATGGCGTCAAAAAAGGAGCCGGCAGAGCCAGAGAGGCACTTGCACACAATGTTATTTTGGCATCAACCCCCCTATCTGCTTCGCCTTTTTGTTGTTTGGGACAACGATCTTTTTTGCCAGACCTTCTAGTTGGTTTGGTCTTACTCTGTGCGCATTTTTTCACTCGCGGCTGTTGAGCACGATCATCCGCCACAACACGTGGCTGTGGAGCTGGCGTAGATTCTTCTAATGCCTGTTTAAGGCTCACGTGCGGTTCTGGCTTGATGAGTGCTAAATACTCCAAGCCCTTTGTTACGAACTTTTCGTCTTGAGGACAGGCCATGCGTAATATAGCCTCACTCAAACCTTTTATGTCACCCTCGCAATGCATATCTAATAAATGTCGTAAAAAGGCTGAATCCTCTAAACAAGCAATAATCTCATCTGGCATTCTAAAAACGGGTATGGAATAACTATCAAAGCTTTCAGGTGGCAATGGAGGGTAGCTAGCATCGTATCCTTTCTGAAACGGCAGCGCTCTGATATAACAATCATACCCTCGCCTGTACAGATCTGAATTCTCATCCACGAATGGCTTGATACCTAGGGCACACAGAGAAAGCCTTCGTAGATGTTCCTTCATAAGCTGAAACAATGGACCAGTATTACACTCGACTTCTGAATTCATGAAATGGGAGCACAGAAGTTGGCTTTCAATGCTTTGCGAATTTTCTTGCATCAATTGTGCGGCCCGCTTTGTATACTTATGCGCGCCTTCCATATAACAACAGGCGTTAAGACAGTTTGAAAATCCCTTACTATAGAATGTTTGCATTACACCAATGAATTGACCCAGAACAAACGACTGCCAAATATCAAGAATCCTATTTGTTGACGCATCGAACACATCTCGTTCGTTCAAGAATCCCCTGAGGACTTGTGATAAATTCCCTTCAAACCTTGCTTGTCCTAATCGCGCACAGATCGCAAGTTCTTCTGGAGACATTGCTGGTATTTTCTCCCAGTCCATCTTCCTGTAATCATTCCCAACTACATGCCATTGCGCACCAAGCGATTCGGCTTTTATCATAAAAAAATATTTGCACATATCAAGAAATTTATATACTTGGAAGACATGAAAAAAGCTCCTTTCTCTGACCATACAGATGAGTCTATTCTCAAGTTCGCGAACCACTGAAGCTCGTAGTGTCCGTGGTTCGGGTTTCATAAATTGTTCCAATATCAAGTGCGGCGCAATATGTCTTACTGTGCTATTCCAATACACTTCAATAGTCTTTATTAGTGTACCTCTTAGCGATTCATTCATACCTATTTTTAAAGCCTTATTAAATACCGAATAAATTCGTATATGCGTTTCGTCTGACACATGTTGTTTTTCTTGCTCTGAATTTAGAACGTCACGCAATGCTTCGCACATGACGTACAAAACGTTGGCTTTCTTCAAATCCTCGACTTGAAAGTCGCTCCCTGGAGGAATTGACGGCAGAGGGCTCCCCGACATATTCGCATCAACGACATCTACAAAGAAATTGAGAGCCTGAATCGCCGGACTTAAACTCATATTATTTTTACTCCCCTCCACGAAACAACAAATGGATAAAATTCATTTTTTGCAATTAATACAATAGAAATTATAAAGATTAATTATGATTTTAAACAATTCATAAATCTTTAGCTATAGCTATGTACGTTGTTGTGTAATGGCAAAATTAATTGGTCTGTTGCCGATCGTTCCTCGCCAATAGCACACTATAGGACTCGTCACGATTGTCAACATCCCAATGGTTTCGCTCACCCGAATCGTTTGACTTATTTCTTTCCAGTCCCTTAACTCGACTTTGTACAATTTTTTGGACCCCTCTTCCGAGAGAAGCTTTCCACAGCTAAATGAATTTCTCAGGAAGGGTAAAAAAAACATTCCTTAAAATTCATTACGCTGTGGTTTGCGTCTCCCTCGAAGAGAGGGTCCAAAAATTGTACAAAGTCGAGCTTAAGACTCTTTTCGTACTGGGGTAGAGAAAGCTAGGGCTAGTAACTGCTCGATAAAATATAGACATATCTTGACAAATCCACCCATTTTGTCCAAGTTTTAACTGGCAAAAAATCATAATGCACATCTCCAGATCAAAGCATTTTTGTTTTTTCGTGCTATAGTTCAAACAAAGAATTTA
>CAINFV010000067.1 GCA_903848235.1 Chlamydiia bacterium
AATGCTACTGTGCGCTTCATAGCCAGAAAGAATATCTTTTATACAAAATTCATGCTATCAAAAATAGCGGCAATTCCTCCCATCCCTGAAAGGATTGGGTCTCCTTGCCGTCATTGGATGAATATTCAGGGCCTTCTGCTGAGAGATCTATACCGCTGACAGCTGAAAGTTGGATATACCTCTTCTTGTTTAAGAATCGGATTTCACGCTTAGAAAAAGCCTCGGGATTCGATCGATCAAAAAAAAGCCCATATTGCAATATTGGCCCCTTTTTGATCGGCGAATCGCGAGGCTTTTTCTTAAGCGTCAAACCGATTCTTGAATAAGAAGAGGTATAGATGCCGATGATGGTGTTGATGACCGAAGAAGACTCGCCAGTTGCGGTGATGGAGATTTTTTCTTTACCTCTTTTATATAAAACTTCTACTTCATATGATGCGGCAAAGTAGGCGAAATTTAATATTGTCGCTATGGAGGAAATTTTATGTTTACTGCAGATGAGTCCGTTTTTGACGCAGAATTACCGGCAAGACGTTTGGGGGTAAAACGACCTGCCAAACAAGACTCCGTGAGGACACGCATAGGCAAGGTTTCCGCAAAGAAAAAGGCCCCGGTCTTTTCAGGATCTGTTGAGAATGAAGTTCAATCTCTGAAAGGACTATTTGAGAATTTGGAAAAAAATTCGAATCCCGCAGAGATTTTTGATGCCCTTGATAGATCTAAAATAAAAATGCGACACATAGCCTCTCTCGCTCCAACAGAAAGTAAAGAACCTGGTCCGGCAAAAAAAAAGCCTAGACGAGAAGGGGCCGGGATGTCTGATGAGATCTCCATTTTTGTCTCGCAATCGAAAGCGATAGTGGAAAAACTTGCGAATCAGGCTGCAGCAGCAGGTAGAGATAATCCAGAAATTGTAGCTGTTGCAACGGCTGCATTTCACTGGCTTGCCGAGGTTGATGAAAAGAATGCATTGCGTCATACGGTAAATCTTCTGAAAGTGCGGGCCCATTTACCAGCAAATCGAGAGACATTTGATTTATTGAAAAAAATTGGCCCCTTACTACCCCCTGATCTCCAAAAATTGGTTTCTCATTGTGAAAAAATGGATTCTGGTCAGATAAATGAACTTATAAATAAATTAGATAAAGTTTCCAGAGAAACTCGCGGGCTCGAACTGCTTAAAAAAACTGGAGTTGCTGATCTAACGCAAGATGAGAAGCTCGAGCTCGAAAGATTTATTTTGTATGCAATTGGAAATCTAGATCTCAACAAAAGTCTACGAGCAATCGCTGAACCGTCATCTATTCAAAAAAAGCTCATTACTTTTACCTATAAAACGTCGAAGATTCGAGATGGAATGGCTAGCGTCGATGCCATTAGTGGTGCATTGCACTCTACAGGACTTGATAGTTATCATGCTCTGTACAAGAGCTATCTATCTAATTTTGAAAAATTAGATGACGATTTTCAAGCCATTGTTGATATTGAAATCGACTTTCCGTTTGCAGATGAAATAGGGCAAGCAGAAGATTCTTACCATGTTTTGCGTGAAGTAGATCCTACTCAAACGCGGTTCGAACAGCATTTAGGTTCTCCGATGTTGACCTCTCTGCAAGAGCTTCACGAAAGACTTTTGCTACTCAGAAGAAATCTTCAAGGGATGGAACAGAGTTCTCAGGTACACGATGTGTCAGAAAAAATTGATCAAATTATTGGTCGGGTCGAAAATCAGTTGATGATTCACCAGCAATTAACCGCTCGTGTTGCTGAGTTTGAAAGTCGAGGGAAGGCAGATGATTACGCACCCCCTGTTACGGTCTCTCATTTCCGAAATCTTGAATCCTTGAAGGAAGCCAGCTTATTCCTCTCACGTACCATACATGACCCCCAGACCCAAGAAATTAGAGAAATACTGGCGAGTGGAAAACGGGGAGCAGCAGTATCGACTATTCTTGACGAGGTAGTACATGAATTGCCTGGATATCTACCCGGGGATATCATGCTTGAAGATGAGGCCAAGCGTGCGCAATACAAAGGAGAAGGTGTTGTGTATTCGCAACTGAGCCTGCGCGAACAACCTATTAGAGCCGCTACTCTTCTTTCCAAGGGGATGTATAATCGAGATGTATTTCGTATGCAACCATATTTTACTGGTTCAAAAATGCATGCCTGTTTAATGGCGACTGATCAAGAGGGGGAATTAGTACATTGCGAAGTTCCTTATGGTTTTTCTGAATTGGCTCCTTCATTTGAAACTGGACTTTATAATGTTTTCTACAGGCCACAATTTCTTAAACTTTTAACTCCGGAAGGAAGAGCAGAGCTTGAAGCAGTGTGGGGGCCCTTATCAGATGAAGAAGTGAATACAAAATTGGCAAGGATGTATGCCGATTTCCTTGCTGAATTTTTTAATGAACACAAAGAGGAAATTCAGAAATTTACCTCTATTAACGGCTGGAGCGCAGCTACTGGCTTCATTAAAGACCTAGTTGGCCGTTCTATGACTGCCATTAATGCGTTTACTTTCCGCCCTTTGATAGAGGGGGAACAGCGAGTAATGGGAGCTGTGAGGTCTATTTTTGGTTGGGATGAAGATTCAGAATATGGAAGAGCTCTCCCTACTTCAGAGAATTTTGCTATGGCAAGGGACATTTTTTGTTCTGAATTTGTTGCTAGGGCGATTACTGAGATAGAAGGGAAAATGAATATCACCCTCAATTCCCTGATTCAAAAGGTAAATCCCGGGATTCCTGAAGTTTATTGTTTTCATTTTTCGATACCGGCGGACGAATGGAAATCGTCTATTCATCCAAATAAATTAATGAGACTTATTACTGAGTCTGGATTATACGCACCTGCAAATTCGTCACTTGCTACCCAGCTCCTTGTTGGGGAGCAAAAGATTGCGCCATAGGCCCATCCTTAACTTGTAAACGCGGGCTAGATTATTATTTAGTGTCGTGTTTGTAACAAGCAAGAAAGTTCTTCGCGCTTGTTGATTTTAAAGTTGTTTGTTTGTTATTGCTGCAAAAAAACCATATTTTTTGGGGGCTAAGTGAACTGTTTTGATCCCATCAATCTATTTTCTCCCTTTAGTTTTGGTGCATCTCATGTGAAAAGTGGCTTACGTTCGTTATTTGAACACGATGCTTCTTTCCGCTCTCGATTAAACTCCTGCTGTGAAATGATCCTTGGTCTTTCAGAACTTATACCTGGTGTTGGACTTGTTCCGGCCTCTCTAGAGCGTATGTCGAAGATCTCAACGGTACGGGGCCTTCTCTCTCAACGCACGTTGCAAGTACAAGCTGAGCTTTTGACAGAGAGTTTTCAGGTACAGGAGCTCTATTATGATACGTTTAGTTCCGAAACGCTTGCCGATCGTTCGCCATTAAGGGGTGTTCAGAACGCGTTAGATGGCTCGTTACCAGATGTTCAATATGCGGCTTTTGCAAAAAAAATTTCTGATTATCTCAAAGAGAATGAAGCAAAGCTGAGCGCTGATATGATCGATCGCTGTAAATCTCTGTTGAAGAAACTCGCAGGTGCGCAGGAGATCGCCACATACTTGACCTGTATCTTCTATGCAGAGAGTGTTCAGGACAAACAGCTTCTTATTCAAGAGCTAAAGGCACGTGTCAAGGATCAGTTACAAAAGCTATCCGATGGGGAAAGTCTCATTTTCCCTGCAGGATATGTGAAAGGAAGCCTTCTTGATCTTCCCAGGATGCTTGATCAAACAGTTGATATGCACGCAGTATTGATGGAGGTACATCGTGTTAATGAGAGCTATGACGTTGTCATTTTTAACACCGGCGAGGGCATTAATACGTATCATAGCCGTGATGAAGACGTAGATCATGGCATCATAAGGGCATATCCAGCAGGATTTATGGGGATCAGCTTGCATGACATGGACGTGATGATTGATGAGATGATGGCATTTGCAAATACTGACGATACAGCGATGGATTCGATCAAAAAGTTCTATGGCGTTCTTAACCGGCACTGTGCATTTGTAGATGAGATGCCATATGGGTATTCTCCGTATAAGGAGCAAGGTCAGGTTGGAAATTGCTCAGGAAAATCCATCCAGGTATGGCTTCATGAGATGATGCAAGACGTGGATGGTGGTGACGCGTATTGGACTTTTCGAAAGTTTTGCACGCGGAAGATGATCGATAATGTCACTCGTATAGAACACAAGACCAGCACTACGTTTCCCTATAAGCATCCTATTGCAAAGCTTGAAGCTTCGTTAGCAATTTCAGATCCTTACAAAAGACTTGCTATTGGGGCGCGAGGATTTTTCATCAATCGTTCTATCTATCTTCCAATGACAAAAAATGAATTGAATGAAATTGTTGACCGAGCAAAAACCGTACTCGATAAAAGAGAAGAAAAACATCCCTCTCCTGTCGATGACTATACCCAAACAACGTGAGTATTGGGGGTAACCTCGACTTTGCAAATTTTTGGACCCATCTTCGGTGAGAAGCTGCCCACAGCTAAATGAATTTCTTAGGAAGGGTAAAAATACCCATTCCTTCGAAATTCATTACGCTGTGGTTTGCTTCTCCATCGAATATGGGTCCAAAAATTTGCAAAGTCGAGGTAACATGAGGAGTGAGGGTTGTCGTGGAGGAAGAACGTAATGAAAACAGGGAGTATTCAGTTTATTGGCACAGGAGCTTCTGCTGGAGTTCCGGTAATTGGCTGCGACTGCAACACGTGTCGTTCAAAAAGCCCTCGCAACAAGCGTCTTCGGTCCAGTGCGATAATTCGTGTTGGCGGTAAGGAAATACTTGTCGACGCCACGCCAGACTTCCGCCAGCAAGCGCTTCGCTATCGCATTCGCTCTCCTGACGCTCTTCTCATCTCTCATACTCACTATGACCATGTGGGAGGGATAGAAGAGCTTCGTGCGTATAACATTCATAGCCGTAGAGCAATTCCCTGTTATCTTTCGCAGTCAAGCTTTGAGGATCTAAAGAAGCTGCTCTACTACCATTTTATTCCCAAAAGTGAAGAGAAGAGCTTTTCGGCGATGTTTGACTTTCAAGTGCTACAGACACCTTCTGGAGTATGTGATGTCGGAGGGATATCAGTTGAATATTTTACCTATGCTCAAGGCGACATGCCAGTGACAGGCTTTCGCATCGGCTCGTTAGCCTATCTGACAGACATCAAACAGTATGACGCCTCTCTTTTTTCCCACCTTTATGACCTCGACGTGCTTGTTGTCGGCGCCGGATGGCGTACTCCATCGAGAATGCATATGACAGTTGACGAAGCACTCTCTTTTCAGCAAAAAGTTGGAGCAAAAAAGACGTATTTTATTCATCTTTCTCATGATATTGAGTATAGAAGTGTGCAGGCGTCCTTGCCGACAGGCGTGGCATTGGCGTACGATGGCCTGGAGCTGGACTTCCCTATATAGCAAGGAGAGAGAATGGACGGAAAAGAAAAAGAAGAGGGGTCAGAAGAGATCCACTTCAATGCATGGTATGACAAAGAGCGTATTCAGCAGTCAAAAGCCATCCTTGTCGGAGTATTTAAAACAAGCAAGGACGAGGAAATGGCTGTAGATCATCTCAAGGAGCTTGATCTGCTGGCACGAACGCATAAGATACCCGTCGTCGATAGTTGGTGCACAGTTGTCAGGGAGTTTTCGGCAGCGACGTTTCTCAGTTCCGGCAAGCTAACACAACTCAAAGATCGTGTGGCGGCGTCAGGAGCCAATGTCGTTATCTTTGACGATGAGATCTCTCCTGTCCAGCAACGAAATCTCGAGACAGCTCTTAAGATGCCGGTGATGGATAGAACAGAAGTGATCCTCGGGGTATTTGCCGATCGTGCGAAGACACATGAGGCGAAGCTGCAGATACAGATGGCCCAGGTCAAATACATCGCCCCTCGCCTCAAGCGCATGTGGCTTCACCTGTCACGACAGACGGGAGGTGGAGGAGGAGCAACGGGAGGAGGGTATCTGCGTGGAAAGGGAGAGACGCAGATTGAGATGGACAGGAGGGCTTTAAAACGACGGTTGGAGCGTCTGCAAGAGGAGCTGAAGGGCGTATCTCGGTACCGCCAGACACAGAGGAGCCGACGCGAGAAAACTGCGATCCCTGTCTTTGCCATCATCGGATATACAAATGCTGGAAAGTCAACGTTGATGAATAGGTTGACGAATGCCCATGTGTTTGTCGAAGACATGCTCTTTGCAACCCTTGACACCACGACGCGTCAGTTTACGCTGCCAAATAATCAATCTGTGCTGCTCATCGATACGGTTGGTTTTATCCGGAAGCTTCCGCACTTGCTTGTCGCTGCTTTTAAAAGTACGCTAGAAGAGTCCGTAGAAGCCGATGTTCTGATCCATCTTATCGATTCTAGCCATCCATTGGCATTAGAGCAGGCGAAGACAACGTTCGAAGTCCTCTCTGAGCTGAAGGCGATGGACAGGCCTATCATCACTGTGATTAACAAGGTCGACTTAGCCGAAGAAGGCAATGCACATCAGAGGGAGATGATACAGAAGCTTCGCCTCACCTATCCTCGGTCGATCCAAGTCTCTGCATTGACAGGCGAGGGGTTTGATCTTCTCTTCGAAGAGATGATAGAGGTGTTGAAAACCCGCCGCAAACGTGTCCAGGTACGGATCCCGCAGAGTGAATATAGCATCGTGGCAAGCGCCATTCGTGATGGGACGGTTTTTAGTCAGAGCTATGTGGAAAACGATGTTGTAGTAGATGTCGAGCTCCCGCTGTCACATGCACAGCAGCTAGCACAGTATATCTATGAGGTTCCTCATGAGCCAGAACATATAGAGGAGCCAGCAGGTGAATAGCCCATCAGTAGAATATGATTTAGCATTGAAGGCCCTCTCTGAAACATCTAATGGCCCTGAGCTGATACTAGAGGCTGGAGCCTTCTCACAGCTTCTATGTGAAACTGTCTTTAATGAACTCGAAGGGAAGGGAGACCCTCTCTCTGGGCTACATTCTCTGGCGGCAGCTCTTCTGAAAAGCGATGCTGTCAGGATGGCTTTTTGTCTGATGGGACGGACACTTTTCATCGACGTTCTTGAGAAAAATTGCATCCTTCTTGTTGGGCGGCTTATAGCTTTTGCCCAGAGTGTCGACGCACTCTCACTTGATGAAAAGCTTCTCCATTCTATTCAGGGTATTCGGATTCTTGCATCGCAGGCCCATGAGTGGAATCACTTTCTCGATGAGAGTACGCGGCATGTTCATGATAAGAAGGAGCGTCGATCGCGGCGGCACGTACTCCAGCAGGAGATGAAACTTCGTGCGGCAGATGCTTTGCCTCAGCTGTGGGAGGCAGTTTTTCATCGTTTTCTCCCCGTTTTACTTCCCAATGGCGTGGCCTCTTTGTATCTACCGCCTGGGGTGGCGATGTTTCTGCCAAAGCTTCAGGAGATGCTCAATGCCTCCGTCCCGCAGATTGGCGTATGGCTCGAAGGATATCTATTTCAACGAGAGCTTAAGTTCGATCTTCTGTATCGGCTGTATGAAGGGCTGCGTGAATGGCTGACACAAGACAATCAGCTCTCGCACAAGTCGGCTCCTCTTCCCTCGTTATCTGCTCATATTGTCCAACTAGAGCCTGCAATTTCACCTCTCTGCCATGCGTTTATACCGAGTGTCTTTAGCCTAGGGTCAGAAGTGAAAGTTGATCTTATTGCGTCGAAAGCCGTTGAGTTCCTTGGAAGGGGGCTGATGGCGGTATCTCTTGAAGGATTGTTGGTCAAGGGACTGCTTCGCAGCGCGAAGATGGCTTCGGCCAAGCCTGCGTTGTATACAGAGCGTGAGTTAGACGCTCTTATCGACGGAATCTCTTCTGACGAGCGTATCATACGTGGGATAGTCCAGTTGATTATCCCTTCCCCGGATATTCCATTGACTGAGAATGCGGGCACCCTTTCGACTTTTTTTAATCTTGTGTTGTATGGGCTGAAGGCTTCTGCGACAGAGGTCCTGACGCAGGGAGCTCTTGCTGCTTTCAATTGGCAAGATGCTCAGCAAACATTCCTCGAGCGCTTTCGATGGTTTGTTCTCTCTCCTTACTGTGATAGAGCAGTTCTTCAGGTGGGTGGTGGAGCTGTGCCTATAAATTCTTCTTGTAAGGGTTGCGCTACGGCGGTGATGTGAGGTATTCTTTTCTTTCGAGGTTTTTGCAAAAGCCTCTTACGAACGAAAACCTAAGAGCATTGTCAATGGGCGATTCTATCCATACACCGCCAAAGACCTTTGCCGTGGCTACCCTTGGCTGCCGCACGAACCAGTATGAAGCAGAAGCTTTCAAAAACCAACTTGAAGGGTTGGGGTACGTTTCGGCAAGAGAAGGGGAGAAGGCGGATCTTTGTATAATCCATACCTGCGCTGTTACTGAGAGTGCTGAAAGCTCTTCTCGCCATGCCATCCGCTCGCTGATTAGCCGTCACGCAGGAAGTCGCGTTGTTGTCACCGGATGTCTTGCAAAGAAAGAGGCTGCCATCCTTCGCCAGATAGAAGGGGTTACGGATGTGATCATCAGCGAAGAGAGGGAGACGATTATCCAGACGTTATTCCCAGATGCAAAGGTGAGGCCGTTTGCCATTAGGCGCTTTGAAGGCCATACAAGAGCCTTCGTCAAGGTGCAAGATGGGTGCAATCACTTTTGCTCGTACTGTACTGTTCCCTATCTTCGAGGGCCATCTCGATCCAGACCCATGGATTCCATCCTCGATGAAGTGCGAGCTCTTGTAGACTCAGGCTATCAAGAGATCGTGTTGACAGGGGTGAATATCGGCGATTATGTCGATGGTGGAAACACCCTCTCAGATCTGATTCTTCATATTGACGGTATCCGGGGCGTTAAGAGACTGCGCCTCTCCTCTATTAACCCCAATGAAGTCGACGACCGGCTGATCGATATCATCATCCACGGACAGTCTACCTGTCCGTCTCTCCACCTCGTTCTACAGTCAGGGTCGAATCGAATTCTTGCCAGCATGCGGCGACTCTACACTCGCGAGCTATACTTAGAGAAGGTCAATCGGCTGCGCGATCAGTGTCCGGACTGTACCTTTACTACGGACGTTATCGTAGGGTTTCCTGGTGAGGCAGAGGAGGATTTCCTTGACACGCTGGATATCATCAGGCGAGTGGGATTTGCAAAAGTGCATATGTTTCCATATAGCGAGCGTCCGCAGACACGAGCGGCGCGTTTTTCTGACAAAGTATCGCCCGCTGTCATCAAAGAGCGGAAAGCACAGGTTCTCTCTCTTGCAGACAGCGTAGCTTTCGACCTTCGCCAGCCATTCGTCGGCAGGACGATGGACGTGTTGACAGAGAGCGGCGAGCAAGACGGCACTATTGAAGGGCTGACTAGGAATGGACTTCCTGTTTTGATTTCAAGCACTTCTCTTCACCCTAATCAATGTGTGAAGGTCTGCCTTCATGAAAACACATCATGTGCCTTGCTTGGCACCGTTCTGGAGATACTATCATGAGCGTGCGACAGTTAACGCCACCGCCATATCTTCCTGCCTTTACCCATCGCCCTGGGACTATGATTCATCTTGCTGGCACTTCGCATGTGATCCAGGTATTCCCAACAGCCCTTCGTCTCTTTGCCTATCGTCCTTTTGAACTTGAGCTGGTAAAAGAGCTGGCCTTTCCGGAGTTAGGGCCTTTTAGTGGGTGGACAGCCTTTGTTGACTCTATGCGACAGTATGTTCAGGTGGAAGGCAGTGCGGGGCAGGGATTTGTCAGATATCGAATCTGTGTATCCGTTGATGGCGTTATGTTGAAGCCTGCATCGTGCGACCTGCGAGTGATTGTCAACGGTATAGAGAATACTATTGCTAAGGGGGATACTTTTCCTCTTGTTGAAGCGCCGTGTTCCCTCCCGCAGTTTCCATCGCCAAGGCTTCTTTTAGGATGTAATAAAGCTTCTAACTGGGATCGTATCTCTGATGCCCCTACTATGGATGAGGTGCTTCCACTGTGGTATCAGCTGTCGCCACAAGCTTCTGAAGAGTCTTTAGAGTCTTCGACAACACTCTTTGGAGCAATTGTAGAAGCCTTTAAGAAAAAAGAGACTTCCACGATTCTCTCAACGTTTGCTACCTACTTTCGCGCAGGCATGGCAGGCTACTTCGTTCCAAAGCGTACCGACAATCTGTTCTTAGGGTATGGAATCCCACTGCTGCCTGATGAGATGTCGCTGCAAGACGTCCATACCGGTATCTGTACCATGGTGCGCTCTTTATTCCTCCGTGAGGAGGGGAATATCATTGAGATTCTTCCCTGCCTTCCTAAAGAGCTCGTCAGCGGGCGCCTGCTTCATGAGACACTTCACTCTGGTCATCAGATTGATATCGAATGGAGAAAAGGGCGAGTGCGAAGAGTTCATCTTTATGCACAACACGATGGGATGGTGACTGTCAAAGCAGATGCTGTGACGGCAACGCTCCGCCGCCTGCGTAGCGCAGATCGGAAGACTGTTTTTAGGCTCGGTGAAGAGATTGAAGTTCAAGAAGGCAAACACTACCTTTTAGACAATTTCACGACCTGATATATAAAAGTCTCGTAATGTCTCTTTTTTTTCTTGCTGTTCTCTGCTGTATGGTAAGAGGCGGTAAGAATGGAACAATTTATTTTTGACGTATGTTCATGAAAATAATCGAACAGGGCCGAGGCGTTTCATCTCAACCTGAAGCAGAGCAGATAGTCAGCAGTCTTGCCTCATCGGGTCGCTATAACCCGCATCATGTCCTTGGCATTCATACCACAGCCTCTGGACAGACTGTCATCCGTCTTTTCCGACCTGGCGCTGAACGCATGCATATCGAACTCCACGGCTATATCGTAGAAATGCATCGTGTCCACCATGCGGGACTTTTCGAAGTTCCCGTACCATCTACCATTACGTTCCATGACTATCGAATTTTTCATACCAGTGGCCTCCTTGCTCATGATCCATATGCCTTTTGGCCGACAGTAGGGGAGATAGATCTCTACCTCTTTGGCAAGGGAACTCACTACGATTTGTATCGTAAGTTCGGGGGGCGTCTGATGCACCACCAAGGCGTCAGCGGCGTAGCCTTTACTGTCTGGGCACCGTCTGCACAGAGTGTGAGTGTTGTTTCCGATATCAACCATTGGGAAGGAAGGGCGCTTCCCATGCGCTCTTTAGGGTCGTCAGGGATCTGGGAGCTCTTTGTTCCAGGGTTGTCAGCAGGAGCAATGTATAAATTTGAAGTAATAACGGCCACCGGGCAGCGCTTGTTGAAGACCGATCCTCTCGGCCTTGGCTTTGAAATGCGCCCGAAGTCCGCCGCTGTCGTTGTCGATCCGTTGCGTCATACGTGGCATGACCAGCAGTGGATGGAAGACCGACGCCATGCGACCGTCCATAGGCCGATGACCATCTATGAAGTCCATCTTGGTTCCTGGAAGCGTGATAATGGCCTGTTCATGAACTATCGCCAGATCGGCGAGGAGCTGGCGGCATACTGCACTGAGATGGGATTTACCCATGTAGAACTGATGCCAGTAGCTGAGCATCCCCTAGACGAGTCTTGGGGCTATCAGGTGACGGGCTACTTTGCGCCTACCAGCCGTTTTGGTACCTTTGAAGATTTCCAATACTTTGTCGATATTCTTCACCAGCATCACATTGGCGTTATCTTAGACTGGGTGCCAGGGCACTTTCCGACAGATGACTTTGCCCTTGCTCGTTTTGATGGGACAGCGCTGTACGAGCATGAAGACCCTCGTCAAGGGTTTCACCCGCATTGGAATACGCTGATCTTTAACTTTGGCCGCCGAGAGGTAGGAAACTTCCTCATCGCCTCTGCTCTCTTCTGGCTCGATCTGTTTCATATCGATGGCCTTCGTGTCGATGCTGTGGCGTCGATGCTCTACCTCGACTACGGACGTGAAGAAGGGCAGTGGATCCCAAACCAGTGGGGAGGCAAAGAGAATGTCGATGCCATTGAATTTCTACGCCATTCAAACTCTGTTATCCATGAGCGGTTTCCGGGCGTCCTGACGATCGCTGAAGAGTCTACATCGTTTGCCTCTATCACTCACCCCTTAAATTGTTCGGGAATGGGCTTTG
Source organism: Chlamydiia bacterium (assembly GCA_903848235.1). Lineage (GTDB taxonomy): Bacteria > Chlamydiota > Chlamydiia > Chlamydiales > FEN-1388 > CAINFV01. The sequence goes on from CAINFV010000067.1 coordinate 12,130, forward strand.
ACTTCAAATGGAATATGGGGTGGATGAACGACACCCTTCGCTATATCCAAAAGGAGCCTATCTTCCGCTCATACCATCAGAATGAGCTGACGTTTGGACTGCTCTACGCCTTTTCTGAAAAGTTTGTCTCTGTCCTCTCTCATGATGAAGTTGTCCACGGGAAAAAAAGTCTGTTGAGTAAGATGCCTGGAGACGTATGGCAGAAGTTTGCCAATCTGCGCCTTCTCTACTCGTATATGATCTGCCAGCCAGGTAAGAAGCTCCTGTTTATGGGGGGGGAAATTGCTCAATGGGATGAATGGTGGGCAGGAGGTGAGGTGCAGTGGTCGCTGCTGCAGTTTCCATACCATCATGGTGTCCAGAAGTGCATTCGCGATATCAACCATTTCTATCAACATCATGCAGCGTTATTTGCTGATGACACCTCATTCCATGGCTTCGAATGGGTGGACTTCAGTGATAGTGCCAATAGTGTCATCTGCTACCTTCGAAAGGTTCCCAACAGCGACAAGGCGCTCTTCTGCATCCATAATTTTACGCCTTCATTTTTTGACCATTATATCGTGCCTCTTAAGCACGTACGTCGTCTCCACGAAGTCTTTAATACTGATGATATGGAGTATGGCGGTTCAGGAAAAATTCGATGGGCTGCGTGCTGCCATGCAGATCAGCATGGGAATTTCTTCCAGGCAGACATCTCCCTCTCACCTCTTGCGACGACGATCTATGAAGTTGAGTGGCAGTAGCTTGGGGGTTAGCAGTGTGACTGTTTGAGCAACATCACGCTGTCCGTTAGAGCCTGTATACCAAAATAAGTTGAAGAATAGGGAATTTACCAACGCTGAAGGCCACAGATTCTATTTCGAAAAATCAGCCCACTATTGGCTTGTAGGGGTTGGTTTTTCGGAATCGAAGATAGGGTTTTCGGCTAAGGCAAAAACCAATTCTTCAACAAGAAGAGGTATAAACTCGGTCTAGGTGTCTTGATGCGCGTCCATATAATCCAGTAGAAACTGCGATGCTTCGTGTCCCTGACTAGCGGCGAGCTGAAAGTATACGCGCGCTTTTTCTATATCTTGAGTCACGCTGCTCCACCCTGATTTATATTTTAAACCGAGAGAGTATTGCGCCTTACTGTTTCCATCATCTGCGATACGATGAAGCTGATCTAATGCATCGCGATCGCCATGGGCATCTAGAATGACAATTTGGGAAAACAAATCATTAATGATCTGATGGTTAGCGGGTAGGTGTAGCGCTCTTTGAACAAATTTTAAGACGTTTCCATGGGGCAAGAGCAATTCCAAACATAACCCACTTCGTGTGTCTGGCGGCAGATGGGGCAGCACAGACAAAAGGCTTTGTGCAAAAGGTGATGGCGCTTGATAATCAGATGAAACATAGGTGGACATTTTTATCTCCAAAAAAAGCAGTCAACAATATTTACGTATCTGCAAGATCGCGGTTTTAATATCGCGAACTATATGATTGTCAAAATTTTAAATTATTCGTGATTATAAATCATTAATATTCGTTGATTTGGCAATCATGGCGGGAGTCTTTGGACTTTTGCTCAGCTTGAAAAGCGTAAAAATGCTAAAGTTTAGCGGAAACATTTTTTATGGGGTTCTCTATGTGTCCAGCAGGTTTTTGGCGACGTTTTTTTGCTTATTTTTTTGACGGTATAATTATTAACATTGTCTCTTTTGTTTTTGTGTTATTAATTAATTTTCTAAATTTGAATACCATTATTTCGGAGGTTTTTACCGTTGTAGCTAGTTTAGTCATACAGCTGTTCTATTTCCCCTGTTTGGAGTCTTCATCATCGCAAGCAACGCTCGGACAGCGGGTGTTAAAAATTCAGGTCTGTTCTCTATCGCACCAACGAATAGCGTTTGGCCAGGCATTTTTACGACAGGCTGCAGGTCTCTTCTCGGTCATCGTTCTCGGTTCAGTATTGCTGCTTGGGTATGGAATCTGCATTCTTGCCAATCCAGGAAGTGTGGCATTAGTTATGTGTCAGCTCTTAGGTATCGTGGGGGGCATTGTCTGGTGGGCTGGGACGTACTACCTTCGTTTTTTTTCAAGCAGAACACAGAGTTTCATTGATTACGCCAGTTCGACGTTGATGGTGGTTCCTGCGGCGGTTTCTGTCTGCGACGCTGGGCAATTAGATGAAGAACACACATGATTGACAAGAAGGAAAGAGAGGGAGCTATGAGGGCCGTACGGAATAAGGCTGACTACGAAGTGCTGTGCGATGAGATTTGGCATCATAATCGCTGCTACTTTCAAGAAGCAGCGCCCGAGATTTCTGATGAGGCTTTTGATGCGCTTGTCCTTCTGCTAGAGAAGACAGAACGCGAGCATCCAGAGTGGATTTCTCCGACATCTCCGACGCAGCGGGTGGGAGAGAGGCCCTTAGAAGGGTTTGCAGAAGTAGTACACGCAGAGCCTATGCTCTCTTTAGAAAAAGCATTTACACAAGAAGAGCTTGAAGCCTTTTATGATCGCGTTTGCCGTATTGTCGACAGGAAGAAGGTGGACTTCTTCGGTGAGCTGAAGATGGATGGGCTTGCACTCTGTGTGACCTATGAGCATGGGCAGCTCGTACGCGCTGTAACACGAGGTGATGGGGAGGTAGGCAGTGACATCACTCAGAACATCAAGACTATTCGTGATATCCCGTTGCGGATTTCTTCAGAGATAAAGCTTCTTGAGGTAAGAGGAGAGGTCTTTCTTCCAAAAGCCCATTTTGACCGAATGAATGCTGAGAGAAAGGGTCTGGGGCTTCCTCTGTGGGCCAACCCTCGCAACGCTGCCGCTGGCAGCCTGAAGTTGTTAGACTCTCGCGAACTAGCACGGCGTGGAGGGCTTTCCTGTGTTTTCTATGGCATCTCACGCCAAGACCCCGTAAAGGTTCACTATCAGCATGAGCTGTTTTCCTATCTTCAACTCTTGGGCCTTCCGACCTATCTATCGATGAAAGAGCTTCCCATGACACCCTTGCGCACTGTCAGTTCTGTCGATGATATGATGAGGTTCCAAGATGAGATCCGAGCGATACGCGAGAAGCTTCCTTTTGCTATCGATGGCGTTGTCTTTAAGCTCGATAATCTGGATGAGTCAGCGACCATCCCTCCGACGATGAAACATCCTCGTACAGCTATTGCCTGGAAGTTTGGCGCGGAGCAAGCGTGGACGCGGTTACAAGAGATTGTCGTGCAAGTAGGGCGGACGGGTGTTGTGACACCTGTTGCAGAGCTTGAGCCTGTTGAGCTGAGTGGAAGCACTGTTGCACGTGCGACGCTTCACAATGCAGAAGAAATTGAACGCAAAGACATCCGTCCTGGAGATAGGGTTCTCATCGAAAAGGGAGGTGATGTCATCCCTAAGGTTGTAGAAAGTGATAAGCACGCTGCCCATCGCCAACCGCAGTGGCGGATGCCGAAGGAATGCCCTGCGTGTGGAACTCCTCTCATAAAAGATGAAGAAGAGGTGGCATGGCGATGTCCGAATCATCAGCACTGCAGCGAGCAGATCATCAGGGGGCTGACCCATTTTGTTGGCAAAGATGGGCTTGACATTGAAAATATTGGAGAAAAGCTGATTCGCCATCTGTATGCCAAAGGATATGTCAAAGCCCCCCACGACCTGTTTTCAGTGTCAAAGGACATGCTGCTGACAATTGAAGGCATAAAAGAAAAGTCTGCTGAGAATATCCTCAAAGGGTTGGAAGCTGCTAAGAAGCCGGCATTAGATGCCTTTTTGCTTGCCTTGGGGATTCGTTTTGTAGGAGCAGGAGGTGCCAAAAGAATCGCTGAAGCGGCAGAGACAATTGAAGGGTTTACACAGCTGACGAAGGAACAGCTCTTAGGTGTAGAGGGGATTGGCGAGGAGGTGGCGACTTCTGTTGAACACGCGCTGGCAGATACAGCTTTTCTTCATGAGCTCCAGTTGCTGCGTGATGCTGGCGTGGCTCCGCTTCCACGTTCGAAGCGAGAGGGTGTTGAAGGGCATCCTTTTAATACTGCAACTATCGTTCTGACGGGCACACTGTCATCGATGTCGCGTACTGAAGCGGCAAAGCGGATAGAAGCGTGTGGAGGGAGTGTCACAGATAGTGTTTCGAAGAGAACGAGCTATGTTGTGGTAGGGGATGAGCCAGGGTCTAAGTTTGAAAAGGCACAGAAGCTTGGTGTCAAGACGCTCAATGAGCAGGAGTTCCTACAGCTTCTTGGATAGGGTGCTCATTGAATAAGAAAGGCATCCTGTTTTACCTGTTCGCCGACATAGGTTTGATTTGTGAAGCTATGAAGTTTTACGCTGACAACCGTTCCTATCTGCTCCAAGCGTCCAGGAAACACCACATTTTTCCATGTACGAGTGCGCCCTTTGACCATCGCCTTGTCTTTGATGCTTACCCCTTCTACTAATACCTCTACCGTCTGATGAAGCAGCATCTGCATTTCGTTGTAGGAGATCGTTTCTTGCTCTTCGATGAGCTTTTGAAGCCGCTGTTCTTTGACCTCCTCTGAGACGTCATCTTTCCATCGCGATGCTGGCGTTCCTTTTCGTGGGCTGTAGGAAAAGAGAAAGGCGGTCGAAAAGCGTATTCGTTTCATCGCCTGAAGAGTTTCTTCAAATTCATCATCCGTTTCTGTTGGAAACCCGACGATAATATCCGTTCCTAAGGCAACTTGAGGAACGATTTCTCGAAGTGAAGCTACCTTGTCTTCATACTCTTCTCTGGTGTAGCTGCGGTGCATCTTATGCAAAATGCGGTTAGAGCCCGCTTGTAGCGGGAAGTGCACGAATTCACAGATAGAAGGAAGATCACGGATGGCTTCCATCAGATCTTTGGAGATGTCAACAGGGTGGCTAGTAAGAAACCGTATCCTCGAGAGGTTGGGGATGCGATCTAAGCGATAGAGAAGATCGTGGAACAGCGTTCCCCATTCTTGGCGATCCTTGCCGTAGCTATTTACATTCTGCCCGAGAAGCGTTATCTCGCGATACCCCTTGTCGACGAGCTGACGGCATTCGTCGACGATGGCATCAGGTTCCCTTGATACTTCAGGCCCTCGTGTATAGGGAACGATGCAATAGGTACAGTGTTTGTTGCAACCACGGATGATCGATACGCAGGCTTTGATAGGGTCGTCTCGTTGCGCGGCAGTATAGTCGAGTTCTGTTGAAAACAGGGGGTCGACACGTGTGATACGACTTCCAGAGGAGAGCACCTCGTCGAGGACTTCGTTGAGGGAGTGGATATTGTTCGTTCCAATCACAAAATCAATGTGGGGGAGTTTTTCGAGGAGCGTTTCTTTTTTCGCACTTGCCATGCAGCCAGTGATTCCAATCACCGGCCTGTCCTTTCGAGAGCGGCTGAGCCTGCCAACTTTTCCTAAGGCCTTGCGTTCTGCAAGATCGCGGACAGAGCAGGTATTGAATATGAGGAGGTCCGCCGTCGTTTCATCATCAGTTCGCGTCAGGCCGCGTCGTTCGAGCATCCCCTTCATCACCTCGCTGTCCAGTTCGTTCATCTGGCAGCCATAGGTACGGATGCAAAAAGTCTGAAGTGTTCTCATGGCGTAAGACCGTATCAATAAAAATTGTGGGACAACAAGTGTATTCCATTGGGGCTCTCTGCTGCAAGGAGTACTCGGCTGTTGAGCGAAGAGAGAGTCTGATATTCATCATACAAAAGGGATCGTTTTCGTCTTGATTTCAGTGTGAGGAGACAAGGCTTAAGGAAAAATGGTGAGAAATTCAACGGCAGCTTCTTCAAAGATCCACAGCAATGCCTCAAGGGCATATGAGGACTGGGGCTGGAAGAGGAGTCGAGGTTAAAACATGAGCCAATGGTTCGAATTTTTATACGCCAATATTTGGAGGTGCTTCTCCTGGGAAAAACAGCTTGCGAATTTGGTCAATGCACAGTAGTTTGAGATTAATTCACGTGATACGCATTGGTTGAGGACCGCATATGAAAAACGAGAGAGAAGACTACATTACTAGCCTGCCTGCCAATATAACATATGAGCCGGTGGAAACCGTTCACATTGGTAGTCGGCTTGTAGGCAAGGGGCAACCATTTTTTGTAATCGCTGAAATTGGATCCAATCACCGGGGCAACATTGAAAATGCGTTACAGGCGATTGCGCTTGCCAAGGACGCTGGAGCGGATGCCGTAAAATTTCAGCATCTTACACATGACAAAATTGCCGCCGACACGCCTGCCTCCTTTCAGTGGAAAGGGAAGCATGGCTGGAAAACGTTGGCCGATTTTTACACAAGCGCTGATCTTCCTTATGAATGGACGGACAGGCTTGTTGCCGAAGCTAAAAGGCAGGGTATTATATTCCTCTCAACTCCGTTCGATAAAGAAGCTGCTGACGTTCTTGATGCTGCCGGGGCGCCGGCATTCAAAGTAGCATCGTACGAAATGACCGACGATATTTTTCTCAGGTATATCGCACAAAAGGGTAAGCCGATCATTCTTTCAACCGGAATGGCAACTTTAGAAGAGGTGGCGCATGCCGTTCGCGTTATTCAAATTGCCGGCAATAATCAGATTGTCCTCCTGCACTGCGTTTCCATCTACCCTCCGAAAGATTTTGCTGATTTAAATTTGCGCGCTATTACAACCCTGCGCGATGCCTTTAAGCTTCCTGTGGGGTATTCCGACCACTCCGACCCGCTGTTTATTGCTGCTCCGATTGTTGCGCTGACTCTGGGAGCATGCGTTTTGGAGAGGCATTTGACGGATAATCGTGAGGGAGGAAGCAATGACGATTCGGGGTCGCTAACCGTTTCTGAATTCAGACACATGGTTTTGGAGTTGAGGAAAGCGGAAAAATCGCTTTCTGGTTCAGGTGTCAAGCAACCTGTTTCCCATGTGGGTCATAAATTCGGTGAAGATGAGGTGAATGACACCTATACCCGCCGCGCCGTCTACGCAGCACGAGACATTAATGCAGGGGAAAAGCTAACGGAAAACATGGTGATCACTCTTCGTCCTTGTTTCGGAGGCATCGCGCCGAAAGATTTTGAAATTGTCCGTGGAAGAACGGTACGACGGGCCATCAAATCTCGATCTCCAATCACCTTTGACGATTTTATGGACTAGCCTGATGCTATGGAGTGCTTTTTTATGGAGTACCTGGTCCTTAATAACAAAAAGGAGTGGAAAAGAGGGGAGTACAGCTTGGTTCCTCTCCGCGAAGAGGATATCTTTCTCATAAAAAAGTGGCGTAACGAACAGATGGATGTCCTTAGGCAGAAAAAACTGCTTTCTGACGATGATCAGGTTGCATATTACCACGATGTTATCCGACCGCTTTTCGGGGAAACAGAGCCTGAACAAGTCCTATTCAGTTTTTTGCATAGCAATACGTGTATTGGGTATGGCGGGTTGGTACATATTGACTGGTCGAAGAGAGAGGGAGAAGTTTCTTTTCTTGTAGATACGGTAAGAGCGGGAAATCCTGATGTGTATGAAAGGGATTTCAGAGTTTTTTTGTCCCTTATAAAATCAATTGCATGTGAAGAGCTGAAGCTGGAGAGGATTTGTACTGAAGTGTACGATATCCGCCCGCTCCACGTTTTAATTTTGGAAAACAACGGCTTTGTATTGAAGAAAAGACTGAAGAATTTTCTCGTGATACGTGGCAAGCCGGTAGACTCTTTATTGCACGAATTTTTTCGGAAGAATTATGACAAATGTGTTAATGACCAGTATTTCTAAGAAAATTCCGATGATTGAAGCTGTCAAAGACGCCTGCAAAAAAATCGGATCATCGGTGAAATTATTCGGCGCTGATGTTGATCCTGATTGCCTTGGAAGATATTTTGTGGACTGTTTTTGGCAGATGCCGCAGCTCTCCACTCTTCATGCTAAAGATATCATACACTATTGTCGGCACAACAATATTACGGCAATCATCCCTTCGCGTGACGGTGAGCTGTTATTTTTTGCGACCATAAAAAAGGAACTCGAGAAAAACGGAATAGCGGTAATGGTAAGCGATGTGAACAGCGTTAAGCTCTGTTTGGATAAGCTTTTGTTCAGCGAGGAGCTTCGAACAATGAAGCTCCCCGCAATCCCAACAGCGCTGTCAGTTGAAAAACTTTCGTCTCATAATCTTGTCGTAAAGGATAGGTTTGGCGCTGGCGCGCAAGGGGTTCTTTTGAATGTAGGAAAAAAAGAAGCGATTGCGCATTCCAAGAAGCTTGAGCATCCGATATTTCAGCCTTTTGTGGCCGGCAGAGAATACAGTGTCGATGTCTTCTCTGACAAAAATGGGGCTGTCAAGGGCGTGGTTGTTCGGACCAGAGATCATGTTGTTCATGGTGAATCGCAGATTACGACAACCGTTTCGCATAAAACCTTGGAGGCCCTGGCAAAAAAGGTAGTTCAAAAAATCGGTTTGATCGGCCACTGTGTTTTACAAGTATTGGAAGATGAGAAGGGGAAGCTTCACATCATTGAGGCAAACTGTCGATTCGGTGGAGCATCGACTCTTAGCGTATCCTCGGGCCTAGATTCTTTTTACTGGTTTCTTCTGGAAGCCAACAAAGGCGATTTGAAAGACTGCCGGTTTATAAAACCACGTGGTGAAAGAAGACTGGTACGATATCCGAAAGATATGGTTATCGAGGTGAAATAGTTTTCTATGGCGCAAGTCAAAGTTCTTGTATTTGATGTAGACGATACCTTGTACGAGGAGCTGACATTTGTCAAAAGTGGTTTTAGGGCCGTTGCTCATTTCCTTGAAGAAAAGTATGTTTTGCCGAGCGAAAAAGTATACGAGCAATTCGTTGCAGAGCTTGAGAAGGGTAGAGAAAAAATATTTGATACAGTGTTGCAACAATATGATTTGAACTCGAAGGGGCTTGTACGGAAGTGCCTTTCGGTGTACCGACGGCACAAGCCGGAAATTTTTTTATACGAAGACGCGGCAAGATTTCTGAAAAAATTTGAGTCGTTTCCAATATACTTAGTCACAGATGGAAATCCGACTGTTCAACAGAACAAAGTGGACGCTCTTTTGTTTCAAAATAGAATAAAAAAAGCTTTTCTTACCGGTCGGTTTGGTGTCAAAAACGCGAAGCCGTCACCGTACTGTTTTGAAAAAATTAAACTCTTAGAAAACGTTGCGCCAGAAGAAATTGTATACGTCGGGGACAATCCGAATAAAGATTTTGTCGGCATTAAACCGCTTGGGTTTCGAACGGTAAGAATGCTGCGGGGACAGTACAAGGACCTCAGGTTGGACAAGGAACATGAGGCTGAAATAGAGATAAGAAATTTTGATGAGTTGGCTGATATACTGCAACTGGACTTTATGGAGACTTGAAGGCACATCATATGGATAACGAGTATCAACTTGGTTCATTCGTCCCTAGGCGTCCTGACTCTGCACGGCCGGTGATTATCATCCAGGCACGTATGAATTCAACTCGCCTTCCTGGAAAGGTCCTGCTTCCGCTGTGCGGCGTTCCTATGGTGCAAGGGATGCTCCGTCGCCTGTCTGTGCTAAAAGAGCGGGTTCCAATCATACTTGCGATATCAACTCACCCTAATGACACAATTCTTATGGATGTAGCAGCGACGACTGGCGTGGCAGTCATTCGTGGGAGTGAGGAAGACGTTCTTGATCGGTATGTCAAGGCTGTAGCCTCTACCTCAGCCGATACCGTCGTTCGCTTGACAGCAGACTGTCCGCTTTCTGATCCAGAAATGGTGGACCAGGCCCTGGACCTGTTCTATCACCTTCATGTTGAGTATCTTTCAAATAGCTTGCGACGTACCTATCCGAGAGGATTTGATATTGAGATTATGAGTAGAACAGCACTTGAGAGTGCGGCGAGAGAGGCCGTTCTACATCGGGAGAGGGAGCACGTGACTCCCTTTATCCGTAATCACCCCGAGAGGTTCAGTCAAGCCTGCTTTGTCTCTCCTGAGGATTTCAGCTCTTGGCGGTTGACGGTGGATACGAAGGAGGATGCTGAGATTGTGCAGCATGTGCTATCGAAGCTAGGGGGCAGCTTTACGTTCGAGACGGTAAAGCATGTCCTGGAAGCCCATGAGGAGTGGCGGCAAATAAACGCACATGTGCAACAAAAACAAGATTAATGAGACTTTTGCGAAAGTCCAGTCAATGCCATTTCCAGATGAGCCCTCGAGACTTAACCGAGGAGCGAAACGGGATAGATCGGCCAATCCTGTAGCTCCAAAGCGTCAGATAGATGCAACTTGAGTTCAAAAGAAATCTTGAACGACAGAAATTTTCGCCTCGCGAAGACTTTATTTGAAGCGAAATGGCTCGATGAAATCTCTTGATGTGCTCGATGGTTATCTGGTACGATGTTCGGGCAAATAGGCAGGAAGTTTCGCGCTGAGATATTTTGTGTCAGACGCTTCTACCAGTTGGGATGGATGGAACATGGATAAAGGAAATACCACTACCTTCAGAAGTAAAGAGCAGGTAGCAAAGAAGTGGTTTTTGTTGGATGCACAGGGGAAAACCCTTGGTCGCTTTGCGGCTGAAGTGGCAAAGATCCTTCGTGGAAAACATCGGCCGGACTTCACACCGTTTTCTGATTGTGGAGATGGCGTCATTGTCATTAACGCCGAAAAAATCGCTGTGACAGGGCCTAAAAAGGCTCGAAAGAATTATCGATATTATACTGGTTCGATGAGTGGTCTTCGAGAAGTGCCGTATGGGACTATGATTGCTCGTCACCCAACATTTCCAGTTGAACATGCCGTGAAAGGGATGCTCCCTAAAAATCGTTTAGCTCGCCAACAGATGAAACGCTTACGAGTGTTTGCTGGAAGCGAACACGGGATGTCAGCTCAACTGCCGATCATTGTGAATTGCTAAGAAGAGTGAGAGTGTATGCAAGAACAAACCGCTACAGGTCGTAGAAAGACCGCCGTTGCTTCAGTCCGTATTCGTGATGGAAAGGGGACTGTTGATGTCAATGGTCGTGCCTTTGAGACCTATTTTCCAAGTGAGCTTCATCGCAAGCTTATCTTAGCGGCTTTCGAAAAAGCCGGGCAAAAGGCGACCCTCGACATGATTATTCGTGTCCGTGGTGGTGGCATTGCTGCACAATGCGAAGCTGTCCGTCTTGGGCTTTCACGAGCTCTTGTAAAGGACAACGAAGGGTGCCGGCATTCGCTGAAAGAAGCTGGGTTTTTAACTCGTGACAGCAGAAAACGCGAGCGTAAGAAATACGGTCGTGTTGGTGCTCGTAAACGATTCCAATTCTCCAAACGTTAACGTTATCTCCATATGACAGTGCCATTTCTCACAAGGAAATGGTGCTGTTTTTTTATTTAAAAGCCTTCCCCCATCATTATCGACCGTTCTTTTTTTCACGCTTAGGCATATACCGCTGACAGTTGAAAGTTGCAGGGTTTTTGTCGCGGAAAAGCTTGAGATTTGACCATCAAAAAACATCCAATAGTAGACTATGGGCTGCTTCGCAATGTTCAAGCTGCAAAACACAACAACTTGAAAACGAAATGGAGCGAACGCCATCACGTATTGTCTTTTTGGGGGCACTATAATTGATGGGGGGGAGATGAGGGAGCAATGAAAGTTGCTCCCTGTGATGTACAGAGTGTAGTTAGCTCGATTTTTTCTCGTTGATGAAGGAGATTACATCTCCGACAGTCTTGAGCTTTTCTGCTTGTTCGTCGGCGATCTCGACATTGAATTTCTCTTCAAGTGTCATAATCATTTCCGTGAGATCAAGAGAATCTGCATTTAAGTCATCGATGAATGACTTTTCTTCTGTGACTTCATCGATATCTACGCCTAATTGCTCGGCAATTGTTACAACAACATCTTTCTTCAGCTTTTCGTCAGCCATTGGAAAATTCACCTATAGTTACTAGTTGGATAAGTTGGTGATGGTACCAGATGGTGCATAAAAAAATCAAGAATGGGAAAATTCCAGGGTGTAATTCAAAGTTGTACCGAGAGAAATCGACAGTGATGTAAAATTTTGAAACATTTTGCCCTTTCGATCGTAGATTGAGGCTTTAACACACTGATGATCAAATGGATACAAAACATGCTCGAAGAAATCTCCGGAGTTACACCACTTAGTTCGGACGAAAAAGCCCTCTTAGATATTTTGAGGAAGACTCCAGGCCTAATGGATTGCTTTATGGAAATGGCGGAAATCGCTAACGACAAAGTTGAAGGCCTCATTCTTGGAGACGATGCAGAAGAAGCGACCGTGGAGGTAATGCATAGGGCTGGTCGGGCTACATTGCAGGGTTGGGCTGAACGTCGTTGTAAAACAGCTGAAGCAGAAGTTCAGGCGCAGGGAGACTGTAGGCCACATGTAAAAAAAAAGTCCTGTGGAACACCTCAATAGGAAGAATTGAGATTGTTCAGCAAGGTTATCTGACAAAGAAGCGTCGGAGCAAGCCATCTCATCGAATTCACCCACTTGAGGACTTTTCTCAAATTAGGAATAAGGGGTATTCGAAAAGATGTCGTAGATTAGTCAGTGATTTGGCAATTGAACAATCTTTTGGACAATCAGCACAAAGATTAAAAGAACATCATGGCCTAGATATGAGCCCTACAACTCTCCGACGAATTACCATCGTCATAGCCAAATTAGCCAGACAAGTGAATCAACTATTGCCGCCCACTCTACAGAATCACCAAGAGAAGACTCTCGTTGAGTTCGACGGTGGAATGGTGCCTCTAGTCAAGGCAGAGGGGCAACTCGATCGAAGAAAGGCTAGAAAATGTCTGTGGGCCGAGCTGAGAGTTGGGTCTACACAAAAGGTCGGCAGCATCGACTGGAAATACGTAAGCTCTTTCAGCTCAGTCGATGATGTTGGAGATCAGATGCGAATGCTCCTGGAGCGACAGATGGGTTGGACACAGGAATCGACCTTATACGGCATTGGAGACGGCGCTAAGTGGATTTTCGAGCAAATGGAGAGAATTGTTGGATCAAATTTTGTGTACACCGTCGACCTATTTCATCTTTGCGACTATTTTTCAGGGGCAGTTGCGGCGTGGGCAACAGCCACCGGTGAGGAAGTGGGGCGGCTCAAGATGCTTGCGAAGGAAGGAAAGATTGAAAATGTTGTTGAGGAACTTCGAGAGCGTGCTCATCTCTATCCAGACCACGAAGGGTTAGCTTCGTGTATAAAATATATAGATAATCGGCCTGGTCAATTTGGCTATAATTCGATCGCGAAAATGGGATTGCCAATTGGATCGGGTAAGATAGAAAGCACGAACAAGCATCTTATTCAAAAAAGACTAAAGTTCCCCGGGGCCTGGTGGAAAAGAGAAAATGCAGAAAACATGGCAGAACTCCGTGTTTTGCGTGCAAATGGTGGATGGGAGTATTTGTGGCAAGGTGATTTTTCCTCTTCAGCCAAAAAACGCGTGGCCTAGAGAGTACAACTTTGAATTACACCCAAAAGTCCAATTTCATCGATGATGGAGAGCCATTCCCATCGTCTCAGTAACGTTTTATCCCCTGCGCCGTAAAACCTGCCCATTTATGGGCAGGATGTAAGGCGCTCTTCGACATCTGGCGTGGCTTGTTGTTCAATGTATGCACGAATGGTTTCTAAGGGAGCTCCTCCGCAACTTCCTGCAAAGTAGCTTGGTGACCATAG